>PBWL01000039.1 GCA_002727235.1 Acidimicrobiaceae bacterium | reverse complement strand
CGCAACTACTTCTCCGTTGATTTTCCGTCGACGGACTGCATCTTCGATTGCGCGGCGACCGGCATCAATCGCCCCGGGTTTTTCTGTGACGGCTGTTGCAGTGGATCCTGGAATTGCTCGCCATTGATATAGGGGAACAGCAATGTGAACGACGCTAGATGCCAATTCTGTTACCCGGAGAACGAGGTCGTGGTCTTGCGCTCCGTCATATTCNTCGCGATAGCCGCCGACCTGNTGAACAAGAGNTCNNTCNAANACAGATAGGTGGTTGCAATAGTTTTGGCAAAGGAGTCTTTCAGGAGACCATTCAGGCTTCNGNAGNTANNNAAGGAGCCTTCCNCNNCCATTGATTACNTCTTCGTCGGAGTAAAGAANTTGCGCTTCTGGCGAGCGTTNGACAGCTTCAGAAACTAACTNAAGNGCTNTTTTCTTCAGTCGGTCATCGTGATCAAGAGGCACAATAAAGCGCCCGGTGGCGAGGCGTAAAGCGTCATTTGAGGCGACTGATATCCCACCGTTTGTGNCTCGTCGACGAGCGGAGATCCGTCGGTTAAANGATGCCAGAANTCGAATTATCGGCCAGATGAGCCTCTTTGTTGACCCGTCGTCAACAATGCACCATTCCCAGTCCCGAAATGATTGTTTCCGAACCGATTTCGCACACTTCAAGAAATCGCGGTATCTCGGATTGTAGACAGGGGTAATGATTGAAAACTGGGGGGAATTCTCCTGAGAAGATGTCTCAGGGTCGGTTGTAGCTCTCTTTTCTGGCCCAGTGCTTTCTAGACCTTTTTCCGCGCTCATTTATCGACTGATTCCGCGTAACTTTCGGAAAAGGACACGAATAGCCCTCGCCAGAACCCATCTCAATCCAAGTTCACGCTTGCATTGTTCTAACTCCGCTTTTGTTTGGAGGAATTCTGCATCAACATGTACGGCTTGATCAATCGAGCGAAGAAGAGCTAACTCGAGTTCTTCTCGCGAAAGTTCTTTGATTTGCTCGCTTATGTGCCCTCGGCCAGATCCGCCCGGTAGCGAATTATCGGGAGGGTTTGAATCCGAGGTCGGAAAGGCGTTGTCTAGTTGCAACTTTTTTCTCCAGACGCATTTGCGAGGTCGCTCGATACCGAAATGACTTTAGTGCTTATTTGAGGCCGGCGCTCGGACAAAATTTGATCCAAGCCTCTGGCGGCCTAACTGTCCGCATCATTGGAACGACATTGGATTTCAATGTCATTAACAATCAGAGAAGCACTTTGGCGAGTGTTCTCCACTCGTCGAGAGGTGGCTTATCTGGGGTGTTTGTGATGACCTGAACGCAGACATGATCCGCACCAGCATCATGATGCTCCGCAATTCGAGCAGCGATCTGATCCTCCGTGCCCCAAGCAACGATGGCGTCGACGAGTCGGTCACTTCCGCCATCAGACCAGTCGCTTTCTTCAAAGCCGAGTCGAGCCAAGTTGTTGTAGTAATTAGGCAGGCCGAGGTAGATCTTCATGCCTGCCCGAGCAATGCTGCGAGCTTCATCAGGATCTGTTGATAGCACCACCATTTGTTCTGGCGCGAGTAACGCGTCATCACCCATCGTTTCGCGTGCAATTGCGGTGTGCTCTGGCGTCGTGAAATATGGGTGGGCACCATTCGCCTGTGTCGCCGAAAGTTCCAACATCTTTGGCCCTAGAGCTGCGAGTAACACGCCAGGCTCAACTGTGGGTTGCACAGCCATGAATCGTGCTTTCGCCATTCGCTCGAGATAGTCGACCATGTACGAGTAAGGCTTCGAATAGTCGTGCTTACGCACACCGGCAACAAGATGTGCATGGCTTACACCGAGGCCCAACAAAAACCTGCCTGGAAAGGCCTCGGCGAGGGTTCGTTGGCCGGCAACCATTGTCATAGGGTCACGGGCGTAGATATTTGCAATACCGGTAGCGACAACGATCCGCTCGGTTGCACTCAACAATATGCCGGCATGAGCGAATGGGTCACGTCCAACCGCTTCTGCGAGCCACAGCGACCCATAACCAAGTGCCTCGGCTTCTTGGATTGCCTCTCGAGCCTGAGGTGAAGGCAGCGAATCGATGCCGCCATACCAAAGTCCAATTCGTCCCATGTCTTCTTGAGGTCGTGCCATGTCATCGAGTCTGACCGATAATCGCCCTGGAAATCTGGTCGAACGACATGACAATCTGCCACGACATCCCTTCGACACCGAGAACATGTATTCCATCTGCGACGATCAAGTTCTGAGCGAAAACATGTCTTCTTCACCGACAACCGATTCAGGTGTCTCAAACCGGGTACTCACGCTGGCCACTCTGCCGCTATACCTCGGGGGATTTCTGGGGCCATTTGGCACGATGATGGTCATCTCCATCTATCCCGAACTGCGGGAGAGCTTCAACGCCTCAACTCAAGCGGTGAACTGGGCGTTTAGCGGCTACATGATTCCGTTCGCGCTGCTCCTCACCGTGTCGGGAACCATCGGTGAACGATTTGGTCGACGACGAGTGATTCGTGCCACCTTCATCACCTATGCGCTGGCATCGGTGCTGTGCGTGTTCGCCCCGACACTCACGGTGTTCGTCGTCGGTCGCCTGTTGCAAGGCGCGGCGAATGCGTTTATCACGCCGCTACTTATCGCCGGCTTGAGTGAAGTCATCGACCCGTCTCGCCTCGGCCGTGCCGTTGGTGTGTACACAGGTTTTCAGGCAATCGGTGGGGCAGCGGCACCATTTGCCGGTGGCGTCGCCGCTGCGTTCAATTGGCGTATCGCATTCGCCGTTATCGCAGTTGTCGGCCTCGTGCTCGCAACGCAACCGCCACAAGGTGAACCACGTCCGGCAGCGGCAGCACCACCAATTAAGCCTCTCCTAAAACCTCGAATGATTTTGCTATGGCTAGCTGCTCTCACCGCCGCTGCAGGCCCAGCCGGTCTACCGATGATCGTTGGCCTCTATCTGCGAGATGAGCTTTTCATTTCGTCGACCGCCACTGGTTTCATTTTGTTATTCGGTGGGATCAGTGGAGCGATCGCAGGACCAATTTTTGGTCAACTTCTCGATACCTGGGGGGCGCGGCGATCATCATTTGTCGCCTGTCTCTCGTCGTTGGCATTTTCGCTTCCACTCGGGTTCATTACCGGAGCATGGGTGTTCGCCGTCGCCTGGACGATCGTTGGTGCACTCGTCGGATTCATCGTGGTGATCCTGCAAAATCTCGCAGCGATCGCCGTTCCCGATAACCGTGGCGGTGCGCTGTCATCGGTACTGTGCTTCCGGTTTGTCGGCCACGGACTCGGTCCGTTGCTATGGGTGCCGATGTTTGCCTGGAGCCCATCGTGGACGTTCGTGATCGCGTCCGGCCTCGGGCTCGTCACTCTCACCTCATTCGCCTCATCGGCGCAGTTGATGCAGCAACAACAGGACGCTGAGTAACTACACAGAGGCGAGGTCGTACGTCGCGACCGTGCAACTCACGGCAAAAATGGGGATCGGCTCACAGAAATGCACAACTCCCTGTGCCCCTCCCGCTGCTGCAGAAACGGTGAGGTATGTACGAATCTCAAAACCGCCCTGGCCCGCATCGGCATAAACCTTCAAGTCGTTATACGCCTCATCGTCAAGCAGTGCGTCTTTATCGTTNCGGCACCAGCGATCCATGAAGTCGAGNTCCCACTCCTCGTTGATCTTCCCAGAGTCAGGAGTCGCTGGCCAGTGAGAAATACCACCGGTGCCGATGATTGCGATGCGTTCAGGCATTGCCTCACANGCCCGGCGCATCGACTCACCAAACGNCCACGCCCGTTCGAGCGGCGCGAGGGGCGGCCCTTGACAGTTGATGTTTACAGGAATCACCGGAATGTCATAGTCGGGTGTGAGGAAGTTCAGCGGCACCATGATGCCGTGGTCAAACTTCCACTCTTCGGCATAGGCAATATCGGAACCTTTCATCACTTCGGTTATGAACCGTTGTGAGATATCACGATTGCCGGGCACCTGACGTCGNTCAAGGCCGAGCCAACNCGGGTCTTCGANTGGGCCCTCNTACGAATCGGCCATACCGATTGCAAACGACGGCATNTTGTTCATGAAGAAGTTCGCAAAGTGCTCGGCCGCAATGATGACTACNGCGTCTGGCTTCTCAGCTCGAAGATCATCACCCATTTGCCGAAAGGCATCATAAAAACGGTCACGAACATCTGGGTCAGCCATATGCGCACGACCGGTGATTCCGGGTGCGTGTGAGCACACACCAGCAAAAACAAGACTCATNAGGCACTCCCTTCAGACGATTGGTGAACCGGCGCAACAACGTCANCGAGGNNGGTTGTCATTGCATACACNCCNTCTCGCACAGGGCCGTAATTCGCAATTCCGTCGCGCATGCGCTGGAGGTAGTCCTGCCATTCGATCTGGTGAAACGCAGCAAAGTGCATAAGGATCTGNCCATTGACTCCAAGGTGAAACAACTTGCCGATATCGGGCTCAACGAGCGCAGATGTTTCGTCTTCGGTGAGGTCATATGGTTCGAGCACNGCGTGACGGTCTTCTTCGTAGGCGGTTTGTAACGCCGGGGTGCGATTGAGTTCGTAGAGAAATTTCTGCACTGCGTACAGCGTCATGACCACTCCAAGTGCAGCGAGTTGGGGCCTCTGAACGTGATGTTCGGGAAGTAGTCAAACGTTTGGCCNTCGCTGAGACGCAATGTCGGCANGCGCTCNGCAAGGAGTTCGAGGGCGATNCGNGCCTCCATTCGTGANAGGCCGGCGCCAAGGCAGAAATGGATGCCTTTTCCGAAACTGATGTGCTTGTTTGCTCCGGCCCGAGTGATGTCGAANTCGTCAGGGTTCTCAAAATGGTNGGGNGAGTGGTTCGCCGACGCGAAGTTGAGCATCAACCTCGTTCCTGCGGGCACGTCGACATTGCCGATTGTGGTGTCTTGGGTGGTGACGCGTCGCCATGAAATCTGGCTCGACTCATAGCGAAGCGTTTCCTCAACTGCGTTCGCAGCGAGCGACGGGTCGTCGACAAGTGCTTGCCACTGATCACGACGCGGTAGCAAACACAGCAACGTGTTGCACATCAAGGCGGTCACCGGGTCGTGGCCGGCNAAACTGATGCCNTAGACCACNGACTCGACTTCGCTNTAGGAAATGCCGGTCGTGGCATCGGGGTCACGGTCGGGGCCCGAATCGGCCTCCCAGGCGTTGAGAAGTTCTGAGGTGAANTCNTCNTCACGCTNTTCGCGACGAGAGGCNACGAACTCCCGGCANTAGCGCCAGTAGTCGAGCATNCCNTCCGCAATCGCAACCTGNTCGGTGTCGGTTGGGTGACCCCACGAGAAGGCTTTTCGGTTGACGCACCATGACTTGATCATACGGTCATCTTCAGGTGGAAATCCGATGAGCCTGAACACGATTTCAGCAGGAAGAGGAAATGCGAACTGCTGCACGAACTCTGCCGGCGACCCATTTGCGATCATTTCATCGAGCAGTTTGGTTGCCCGGCTCCGCATGTAGTCCTCGAGGGCTTTCAATCGTCGATTGCTGAACCCCTGACGAGTGAAGACCCTGATGCGAGCGTGATCGGGTTCTTGACGGTTTGACATCACCGCAACCGGGTTGAAGTCGGGGGCACCGAGCACATTCTGCGCAGCCGGNCAGAGCGGCGCAATCGGGTCTTGCACGTTGCTCGANGCATACACATCGGGGGTCATAAAGACNTCTTCGATGAGATCCATNTCGGTGACAACAAGGTGACCGAGTTGTTCCGACCAGAACACTGAGTGTTCATCTCGCAGTTCGTTAGCGATCGGATACGGGTCGGTGAGATATTCGGTTGACAATGGCGACCATGTCGCATGCGCCGGACATCCGGGCGGCGCAGTGCCAAGTGATTCTGGTGCTTCGTGATAACTGCCGGCCATGTTGGTCACCCCCTGAGAGCAACGTAGTCAGCGAATCATGTTCAGACAAGAGCCGAGCGCGATGACCTCTCATATGCCGATGTTCTCTCGGTCGTTGGGCCCTTGCCCGATCGTCAATAATTGAGGCGATGCCGCATATCACGATCGAGTTTTCCGCGAATACCTGCTCAACGATGGGAGGACCCACCGACATCGACGGGTTGGTCGATGCAGTTCATGATGCAGCGATCGATTCGGGTCTCGCACCGGTCGATGCGCTTCGCACCAGAGCGGTCGGCAGAAATCATGTCGCGATCGCTGATCGTCACGTTGACAATCGCTTTATTGCCGTTATTGCACGCATTGGGCCTGGTCGGAGTGATGAACAAAAGAAGCAACTTGCCGATGTGCTTATCGATGCGGTGGAGGACTTCATCGGGGCTGCGGCTGCGAGCACCACGATGTTGAGTTCAGAGGTTCAAGAGATCGACGCGGAGTTCCGAGTCAATCGCAACNGTGTTCGTGATCGAATGATTGAACGAAACGGAGGCTGACGATGGCCGCAGACAAAACCTTCGAGGCGTATGAATCAATTGCAGGAGAATCTCTTGCTCGTGTCACTACGCAGCCGGTTCAACATCTCATTGGTGGCGAGCGTCGCTCAAGCCTCGACGGGTCAACATTTGAGAACACGTCTCCGGTCGATGGTCGACCATTAGGAACGATTGCGTCGGCATCGGCGGCAGACATTGATGCCGCAGCCCAAGCGGCAGCCGATGCATTCGAGGAGTGGTCGCGCACGCCGGGTAAGGAGCGCAAACGCATTTTGCATCGCGTTGCGGATCTCATCGTTGAACATCGTGACGAGATCGCAACCGTGGAGTGCATCGATACTGGCCAAGCCATCAGATTCATGTCGGAGGCTGCGCTGCGAGGCGCCGAGAACTTCCGNTTTTTTGCTGACCACGCTCCTTCAGCATCAGATGGCCGGTCGATGCCCGATCAACATCATGTGAACTATTCGATGCGGCAACCAATCGGNCCGGTCGGTGTCATCACCCCTTGGAACACACCGTTCATGTTGTCAACATGGAAGATCGCCCCCGCTCTGGCAGCTGGCTGCACGGTCGTGCACAAGCCGGCGGAGTGGAGCCCTCTTACCGCATCGCTGCTGAGCGAACTCGCCCTCGAAGCCGGTCTGCCCGCAGGTGTGCTCAACACGGTTCATGGCCTCGGTGAATCTGCAGGCAAGGCGCTGACCGAGCATCCGCTCATTCGTGCGATCGCATTTGTTGGCGAGTCAGCAACCGGTTCCCTCATTCAGGCGCAGGGAGCACCGACGCTGAAGCGGGTGCATTTCGAACTTGGCGGAAAAAACCCGGTGATCGTGTTCGACGATGCCGATCTCGAACGGGCTCTCGACGCGGTTGCGTTCATGATCTGGTCGCTCAACGGTGAACGCTGCACGTCATCGAGCCGAGTACTCATTCAGTCATCGATTCACGACGAGTTCGTGGNNAANCTNAAAGAGCGTGTCGCNACNCTNCCGGTCGGTCACCCGCTTGACCCGTCAACGGTGATTGGGCCGTTGATTCACCCGGTGCATTGCGAGAAGGTTCGTTCATATGAAGCAATTGCTCGTTCGGCGGGTGCTGATGTGACCGTCGGAGGTCTTGTGTCTGATCGCATCACGCTCGACGATGAGTCGTGTTTTGTGAGACCGATGTTGTTCAGCGATGCCGAGAACGACATGACGATCTCGCAAGAAGAGATCTTCGGGCCAGTACTCACCGCAATTTCGTTCGAAGATGAAGCCGACGCCGTTCGTATTGCGAACGATGTTGATTACGGCCTCGCCGGATACCTGTGGACCGGTGACACCGGTCGCGCTCATCGTGTTGCCCGTGACCTCGATGCGGGAATGATCTGGGTGAACAGTCAGAACGTTCGCCATCTCCCCACTCCGTTCGGGGGAGTGAAGGCGAGCGGAATCGGTCGAGACGGTGGCCCCGAGTTTTCTTTCGATTTCTACATGGAAACGAAGAACGTTGCGATTGCATATGACACGCATTCAGTGCCGCAACTCGGAGGGTGATGATGGGCCGAACGCTGAGTGATGAACAGATCGCCGAACTCGCCGCTGAGCATGAAGCGGCTCGCCAGTCGGCATCTTCGATCGACCCGGTCTCGCGCCGTTACCCCGATGTCACCTTGGAAGACGCCTATGCGATTCAGGCGGCATGGGTAGCGCTACAGGTCGAGTGGGGCTCGGTCGTTCGCGGTAAGAAGATTGGCCTCACCAGCCGAGCGATGCAGCAGGCGATGAATATCGACGAGCCTGATTACGGCATCTTGTTCGACTACATGTTTATTGAGAACGGTGGGTCGCTCGTGCGGGCCGATCATGTCGACCCGAAGATTGAAGTTGAGTTGGCGTTCGTGTTGAGTGACGACCTTAACGGTGCTGATGTCACTGCCCACGATGTGTACGACGCAACCGACCACGTCGTTGCTGCTCTCGAACTCATCGACGCTCGTTCCTACCGGGTGCACCCTGACGACGATGTGAGCAGAACGGTTCGTGACACTATCGCTGACAATGCGGCCAACGCGGGCGTTGTCATTGGCGATGTGAAGATGCCAGTCGATGAAGTTCGACATGGCGAGCTGCGATGGGCGGGAGCGATCTGTTCACGAAACGGCATCGTCGAAGAAACTGGTGTGGCTGCCGGTGTGCTGGGAGACCCAGTAGAAGGCATCGTGTGGCTTGCTCGACGACTGCACGGCCTCGGAATTCCCTTGCAGGCAGGCGAGACCGTGTTGGCAGGTTCATTCACCCGGCCACTTGATTGCCGTGTTGGCGACGAGTTTCACGTCGATTTTGCGTCCCCCGCCCTTGACCTCGGTGTGATCACGCTCTCAGTTGAGTGAAGCTGCGGTGCCTGCGAGTGCGGCGGCGCGCCCTAAGGTCATGGCATGAAGTTTCATGATCCACGCGGTGAACGCTCCGGACCAACTGTTCCATATGAATTGTCGGCTCACCTCGCGCCGGGCCAGCAAATCGGNTTGTTCGCCAACGGCTTCCCAGGGTCGGTTGAGTTTCTTCAACTCATCGGTGAAGCGGTTGAGCGGGTCATACCCGGCATCACCGTGAAGTTGTGGAATAAGGGAAACGCGAGCGCCCTCGCCTCCACCGAAGACCTCGCTGAAATTTCTGACACATGCTCCGCAGTCATCGCGGCATACGGCCATTGAGGCAGTTGCACCTCCGGCACCGTGCGTGACGGCATCCAACTCGCCCTTCGAAACATTCCAACCGTTGCTCTCGTGACCGAACCGTTCTGGCAGCAAGGTGACCTCATTGCGTTGTCGAGTGGAATGCCTGACATTCCGCGAGTTCGCCTGCCGCATCCGATCGCAGGTTCAAGCGCCAGTGAGATGGCCGCACTTGCTGATGAGATTGCTCCGCGCCTTGTCGCAGTGTTGAACGGTAACGAGTCGGGCGACAACGAGTCCGTCGCCGCAGCGAGTGGGTCGTAATGGAGCTACTTGAGGCGGTCGACCAGGTCGCAGCGCTCGAAAAACTGCACGAGATGGGTTGCACCGACGGACTGCCAGTGATCATCCCGACGACAGAACTGGTCGATCGAATGGTGCTTGCCTCGGGTCTTGANGGNGACGTNGTCCTCGGCGAGGTNGGCCCACTNGGAGGAGTNGCCACCGTNGAGAAACTNGCAACGAATGCGGTGATGGCAGGTTGCTCACCCGACTACATGCCGTTCGTACTCGCTGCGATGCAAGCGGTGCTGCAACCTGAGTTTGATCTCAGCGAGGTGCAGTCGACCACACATTCAATTGCGCCGTTACTTATTGTGAACGGCCCACTTGGAGCGATCACAGGCATTGCATCAGGGTTTGGTGCGTTGGGGCCCGGGCATCGAGCAAACGCATGCATCGGACGTGCGTTGCGTCTCGCCATGATGAACATTGGCGGAGCAAAGCCTGGTGTATCAGACATGGCATTGCTTGGTCACCCCGGGAAGTTCTCGATGTGTCTCGCCGAAGCAGAACATGCACCCCCCTTCCCGCCGATGTCGGAAATGTGGGGCTACCCAGCAGGCAGCGATGTTGTCACTGTCCTCGGTACAGAGGCTCCGCACTCGGTGATGTTTGTAAACGATGCGGACGACCCTGATTCGCCCGATCGGCTTTTGCGAATACTTGCTGAAGTCTCGACAAATGCGGGGTCGAACAACTTGTACCTTCGCACGGGGTCGGTTGCGATTGCACTCAACCCAGAACATGCGAATGTGCTTGCGAAGGCCGGTTGGACTCGCTCGTCGATTCAAGATCGTCTGTTTGAGTTGTGTCACGTGCGGCGGTCACGCATTCGATCGTTGAATGCTGCGTTGACGCCGAAAGGGTCAGATGATGACCTCATTCCTGTGTTTGAGTCTCCTGATCGTTTCCTTGTGTTCGTCGCCGGCGCTGATGGCTTGTATTCGGTGGTGTTCCCGTCGTGGTCAGCTGGTGCGCACGGAAATAACCCTGTGCACATGGCAGTGGTGAGTGATCAGGCGTGCGAGGTTCCGTTCGCAACGAGTTGAGTGTCGGCCGGTTAGAACGGTTCGAGTTCTTCACCGAGTACGAAGCGACCGATCTGATGATGTGCTCGATCTCGGTGCGCATTGATATGAAGTGGCATCGCTTGAAAGTCACGCCACCGTCGCTCGAAGTGTCCGCTCTCACGCAGGCCGTTGCCGCCCTGGGTTGACAGTAGTTCTGTCATTGCGTCGCGAAGTTGATCGAGTGCTGATGTTGCGAGCCCAACCTGCCGCAAGTAGTCGGCATCGGTGGGAACAATCTCAGCTGCGATTCGCTCATCGATTTCTCGACATGCAGTTTCCATTGTTGCGGCAGCGGCTGCGACGAGTGACGACGCCCGACCGAGGTTCACCTGCACGGTGGGTCGAGACACCATTGCCTTCCCGAGAATTGCTTTTCGACTAGTGATCTCTTCGGCAGCGTCGGTGAGTGCGGCTCGGACAAGCCCGACACCCATCCACCCAAGCCATACGTCTGAGAGACCAACCCAATCTTCGCGGTAGCGGTGGTCAACCACGGGCACAGTGCGCAGCGTTTCTGCACGGTTGGCACCAAACCAGTCGGCGCAACGATCGAGTGGCACCCGAACATGTTCGTAGTGAATGTCGTCTGTGGCGGATGCCCGCACTGAACTTCCATCCCATGTCGGATCGATTCGAACGTTGGGGTCGTTGAGAGGAACGATCGTGAAGCGAATGTCGAGTGGCTCGACCCGGTTGCCGTCGGCATCGCAGACCGCGAACACAACTCCGGCCCAATCTGCATAACGTCCGCCTGAACTGAACGACCCACGGCCGTTGAGAACGACACTGTCGCCGTCGATGACCCCGGTGACGCCTGAGCCTGCTCCAGCGGGGAAACACACCCATTCGTTATTTGTAACGATTTCTTTCAGCAGGGGAGCGTGGGGCGGGCCGAGTGTTCCAACAAAAAGGTGAAAGACCGCAAGATGGTTCCACAGCACCCATGCGGTGCTGGTGCAGCGTGCGGCGACCGCTTCAAGTTCTCGTCCGATCTGCAGCACAGACGCCTGCTCACCACCAATTGATGTGCTTGCTGAGAGCCGCATCGTTGGTGATGTCTTGATGTCGTTGATGACATTTGGTAAGACGGTTCTTGTCTGGTCGGCGGTCAAGGCCTGGTCGGCGATGGCCGCAAGTAATGGATCGACGGTGAGCGGTGGACCGTCAGGCAAGAACTCGGTTACAGGACGTGTACCCATCTCTTTCACCCTAAGGCGGGGTGGGTGTTGTCGTCGGGTTGTAGATCTTGTGGGAGCCGAGGGAACCTTTGTTGCCTGGCGGGTTTCGTCAGCGGAGGCTCTAACCTTGCGGGTAAGCGTGCGAGTTTTCTTGTGCGCCTCGCGCCTCTAGCTCAATGGCAGAGCAGCGGGCTTTTAACCCGTTGGTTCAGGGTTCGACCCCCTGGGGGCGCACTCCGCGTGCCGGTTTACCGGCAAAACGTGGCAGGCTGTGGGTATGACTACCTCAACAGCTAACCTTCTTGTGTCTCGTGAAGGTGATGTCGTCACCATCACGTTGAACCGTCCAGAGACTCGTAATTCGCTGTCTCGTGAACTCATGCTTGAGATGCAGGCCACTCTTGACGAGATCGGTGCCTCTGACGCCCTCGGAGTCATCCTCGAAGCAAATGGTCCTGTGTTTTCGGCCGGTCACAACTTTGGCGACATGGTCGATATTGAACTTCCTGAGGCTCGTTCACTGCTTGAAGTGTGTACCCGCATGATGAACACGATCCAGGATATTCCTCAGGTCGTCATCGCAAAGGTGCATGCACTTGCGACTGCCGCCGGATGCCAATTGGTGTCGACATGTGACATGGCAGTTGCTGCTGAGTCAGCGGGTTTTGCTCTGCCGGGAGGAAAGGGCGGCTTGTTCTGCAATACGCCGCTCGTCGCCGTTGCTCGCCAGATCAATCGTAAGCATGCGATGGAACTTGCGATCACCGGTGACGCAATTGACTCTCATACCGCCGCTTCATGGGGTCTCATCAACCGGGTCGTCGCCGATGATCAACTTGACGATGCAGTGCGTGATTTGATGGCCCGCTCGATTCGTGGTTCGGCGATGGCGAAGGGCATTGGCAAGCGTGCCTATTACGCTCAGGTCGATATGGAGCAGCCGAAGGCATATGCCTACGCAATGGAAGTGATGGCAGCTGGAATTGTGACGCCTGATTCGCAGGAAGGCATCAGCGCGTTCTTTGAGAAGCGTCGGCCCGAATTCAAGCAGTCTGCGCGATAGCAGCCAAGTTTTCAACTATTGGCGCGTTCTCTCCGCGAGCGTGTTTTTAGGCGGCGCCACCACACTGGTGCAGATCGCTGCAATGCTGGGGGAATGTCAACTGTCACAAATCCCCTTGATCTCTTCCGACTCGACGACACCGTTGTGGTCATCACCGGAGCATCAGCTGGCCTAGGTGAACGCATGGCTCGAGTCATGCACGCAGTGGGCGCAACCGTTGTCATTTCAGCTCGACGCCATGAGCGCCTTGAAGCGCTTGCCGATGAACTTGGTAGAGACCGTGTAACCCCAATCGCAGCCGATATGGCGAATGAAGACGATCGCGAACGACTCATTGCCGACACGATTGAGACACATGGGCGTGTTGACGTGCTCGTCAATAATGCGGGTATCACCGAGGTCGTTGGTATCGAAGAAGAATCTCTCGAACTGTTTCGACGAGTGCTCGAAATCAACACCACCGCGGTGTGGCATCTCTCGAAACTCAGTGCACCATCAATGATCGAACGCAGGGGTGGCTCGATCATCAACGTTGCATCAATGCTTGGACACGTCGGTGCAACACCGGTCAAGCAGGCGAACTACTGCGCCTCGAAAGGCGCAGTCGTCAACATGACGCGAGAACTCGCCTTGCAATGGGCTCGCAAGGGCATCCGAGTTAATGCGTTGTGCCCGGGCTGGTTCCCCTCGGAAATGACCGAACCCATGCAAGAAGAGCGAAGCCAAGATTTCGTTCGACGAAACACACCGATTCCTCGGATGGGCGAACCCCATGAACTTGACGGAGCACTGTTACTGCTCGCCTCGTCAGCCGGAACATTCATGACTGGCCAGTCGGTCATCGTTGACGGGGGTTGGACCGCCAAGTGAGAGCGCTGCTCTCGTTTCGATTTGTTGCCGCAGTAGCCGGCATCTTCGTGTTGCTGTTCATTGTGCGATCGGTGACTGCAGACGACGAAGTTGACCAAGCCGCAGCCAACACCTCAACCACCCCCGTGCCTCGAGTGATCAATCTCGCCGAGCGACTTGACCCTTCAACCGAGCGGTTTGCTATCAACCCGGAGGGGCTCGCAACNTCGACAGTGACGTTCACCATCGAAGAGCAACGTGCAGTAACCATCGTCGAAGGCACCACAGGGGTAAACGACTGCACGATTCCAGATCTCGCTCAAGGAAATTGCGCAATCTTCGCTGATCTGCTCGGAGAAGCCGTGATCTGGTTTTCGCTACAGCCGGTCGTCGACAACGACCATGTGGTGCTGCCAGCCGTCACCGGATTCGAACGTGGCCTCGCCGTTCTTGAAAACGGTATGCGTCTCTCACACGCCCCCGCATTTATTCGACGATGTCCTACGGACTACGCGTCATTTACCGAGATGAGAACCGACGTCGGTACTGATTTCGTGAGTTGGTGGTCGTTCGATGAAGGTGAACTNACCGACGTTGTGTGCACCACNCAGTAATTGTCTCNGCGGCAGCNACACCAGAAAGAAATGCCCCCTCGACCCGTGGGCCACCGAATGCGTCGCCTGCGACGACAAGCTGGAAGTCGTNATCTGACCAGCACGGCGTCGACCAGGTTGCCCGAGGAGTTGCAAATCGCCACTTCTTTAACTGCTGCTCAACAACGTGAGCAGAACCGAGAAATGGTGCAATGAGCTCACTAAGCGCCGCTTCAATCTCATCGGTCGGGGCATCCCAAAATCGCTCGCTCCACTCTGGCGACGTGTTCATGGTGATTGCGGGAATCGGCGAAATCCCCTTCACGGCGTGATCGACAACGAATGCGACGTCATCAGAAGGCTCNTGCCGNGCACCCGATCCAGTNAGAGCGGAGGGCNCGTCGAGAGCTGCCAACAGTGCNATGGTGCGATCGTGGTCGGCCGACCACAGTTCACGCGGCAATGTCTCAACAGTTTCAAAGACAAATGAAAACGACTGAGGGATCGGAGCGGTGAGCACGAGCGTTGACGCAGTGACCGTTTGAGCATCATCGCAGGTCACTGACCATNNACNGCGTTCCCACGTTGTTGAGAACACTCGGTGATCAANTCTNACATCAATGCCTTCGGCGAGATCTTTCGCCAACGAATTCATTCCGTTNATACCAATCCACCGTGGGTGGCCATCATCGCTCTCAAACCCGTGACACCAAATGTCGGCGAGACCTCGCTGCTGCCAGTCTTCGAGCTGTGCAGCAAACGACTCTGAGCGAGCCGTCATGAACTGTGCACCATGATCAAGTCGGGCCTCGCCGATACGGCGAGTTGCGAGACGTCCGCCAACTGACCGTCCCTTGTCGAACACCATGGTTGATACGCCTGCGTCGGCGAGNCGTCTGGCGGTGATGAGACCAGAGATACCGGCGCCAACAANGACGCAGTCGACGTCTTCCATGTCAGCGAAGTTCGTGAGCGCGAAGAATGACTTCTCGCGCAAATGGGTCAAGTTTGCGACCCGTCAACTGCTCAGTGACAGTGATCGCCTCAGTGGCGTCTTCGATCAGGCCGGCCCAACGGATGTAGCCACCCATCACACCAACAACACGATCACCGAGCTCTTCCCCATGAACAAGCACACGTTGACCCGCACGGATGAGATCGTCGAGCTCGCGGTAGAGGGCGGTCAACCAGGCATCAATGTTGTCGGTGCGCATCGGCCGGTGCCGATATGGCTGACCGAGCTCTTCATAGTTGTGAAGATTGTGAGGNGCCTGNATCANCGAAACGACNTAATTNAAGCCATTTTCCCGAATCCAGATGATTTCTTCTTGACGGCGAACACGTCGGTGGCTCGAACCAAACCCACCCGGACGCTCGCACACCGCCATTTTATCCTTCAAAATCCAGGTGAAATTACGCGGCTGGATACCTAAAGCCCATTTGCCACGTAGCTTTGGCGGCATCATGAGGAAACTCCATCGGCGTACATAACAGAGGTCATCCTACTCCCCGGAGGCATCCGGTGTAATAATCCTCAATCGACGATGTTTTCGTGCAATTCGGATTCCTCCATCGATTTCGCAGGCGATCGCGTCCCCCCGAGCTACTCCAAGCACCCGTTGAATCGCTGCGGCGTTTGGAGGGTAGCCATCACGGGTCAACCACTGTCGAAGAGCCCTCGTCGCGAGCACCGGATTTGCGTCACACAGCGATTTTGCGTCGGTCGGATCGATCTCGGCCGCGAGATCATTCAAGAACTCTGCGTCGTGGCGTAACACATCGGCGGTGCGAGACAAGATCGGTACGAGATCGCGCTCTGCGATGTCGTTGAGTAGAGGAAGCACCTCGTTACGAATACGGTTCCTCCACATTGACGGATCGTCATTCGTAGGGTCGATGACAGGTGCAATGCCTGCGTCATCGCAGAGGGCAACGGTGTCGTGGCGACGAAGGCTGAGAATCGGGTGTTGAGGTCCGGGAGTAATAGCCGATAAGCCATCAGACCCGGCACCTCGAAGGAGACGGATAAGCAATGTCTCGGCTTGATCATCAAGGGTATGGCCGGTGAGCGCATCTGAAGGAAGCACTTCCTGTCGAGCGGCACGAGCATGTGCTTCAAGATTGTGTGAGGCATCAACTTCAACATGATGCACAACGCAATTGATATCTAGTGATTGAGCGATATCAACTGCGATTGCGGCCTCCTCTGCCGATGAGGGTCGCAAGCCATGATCGACGTGGTGAGCGGTCACCGAGAGCCCAGCTGCTCGGGCCAGAATCAATAGGGCCGAAGAGTCAGGCCCCCCTGAGAATGCGCAATTAACGGAAGAACCCGATGGTGGGAACGTACAGTTCGAAAGAAGGTCAGAGACGATAGTCAGAGTTCAGAATCGCCTTGGCGACGGCCAAGAGGATGCTTGAGCGCAGTCACCGACTTGAGGTACCCAGCAACGAGACCAACCGCGGTGAGGACCCCCACTCCTGTGAGAACGACCCCGATCCACCAGTGCCAAATGTTCGCTGCAATCATGATGGCATTCTAGCGATCAGAGGGGTTGCCGACATTGCCGTCGCCGTCAAAGTCTTCCTTCAAGCACGATTCGAGGCGCATGAGAAGCCCACTAGGTAGTTCATCATTGTTGACCTTGCGTCGAATTGCTGCCTTGAGTTCAAGATGAAATTCGAAGGCTTGCTGGCAATCAACGCAGCCATCGAGATGGCCATGAATGTGCTCTTTGGCGTCAGTGGACAACTCGCCGTCGATATACGGCTCAAGTTCGTTCAGCGTCTCTTTGCAATTAGCCATTAGTCGGAATCCCCGGGGTCGTCGACAAGCCCGCGGGCTTTCGCATATTCATATAACTCTTTTTGCATCGCTTTTCTTCCCCGATGCAGACGCGACATCACGGTTCCGACCGGAATATCCAGCATTTCTGCGATTTCTTTGTACGCGAATCCCTCAACATCGGCAAGAATGACGGGCAATTTGAAGGTGTCAGGAAGGCCTTCCACGGCACTTTTCACCTCTTCATCGGTGAAAAGGTCGAGAAATTGGTCTTCCGCCGAGAGTGAACCGGCAGCGTTCTCCATCGTCGAAACACGTTTATAGAGGTAGAGATCTTCGACATCAGCAAGATCTGTCTCCATTGGCCGCCGCTGTTTTGAGCGGTAGCGATTGATGAATGCATTCGTGAGGATGCGATACAACCAGGCCCTGAGATTGGTGCCCTCGGCAAACGTGTCGAAACTGCGGTAGCCCCGCATCATTGTCTCTTGCACGAGATCTTCCGCATCGGCAGCATTTCGCGTCATTCGGAGCGCGGTCGAATACAGCTGAGGTGCGTAATCCATTGCCCGCACGGCGAACGTCGAACGATCTGCCACGAGTAGGAATGTAGTTAGACCGAGTCGATGCCGCGCAGTTCTTGACCAGCCAATTCCGACGAGAGGAACCACTCGTACGTGCTCGACAATCCCTCAGTTAACGGGACCGACGGTTCCCAGCCAAGCGCTCGAAGACGGGAGATGTCGAGAAGTTTGCGGGGGGTGCCGTCTGGTTTTGACCTATCCCAGTTAATGACGGCATCAGGGTGAACGATCGACTGAATCGTCTCTGCCAACTCTCTGATCGAGAGATCAATTCCGGTGCCCACATTGATATGCGAATCACCGCTGTAGTTCTCTAACAAGAATAGGCATGCGCTCGCAAGATCATCGACGTGCAAGAACTCGCGCATCGCAGAGCCGGTGCCCCACACCTCAACACTTCGGTCAGCGGAGCTTCGGGAATCATGAAACTTCCTCATCAATGCCGGAATGACGTGGCTCGACGTGAGATCAAAATTGTCGCCAGGACCATAGAGATTGGTTGGCATCGCAGAGATGAAATTGCACCCAAACTGGCGGCGATATGCTTGACACAACTTGATGCCTGCGATCTTCGCAATTGCATACCACTCGTTTGTTTCCTCGAGTGGTCCGGTGAGCAACTCCTCTTCGGTGATCGGCTGAGTGGCATCTCGCGGATAAATACACGATGAGCCGAGGTAGAGTAGCTTTTCGACTCCAGTCTCGTAGGCAGAATGCACGACGGTGCCGTGAATCATCATGTTGTCGTAAATGAATTCGGCGGGCCGTGTGCTATTCGCAAGAATTCCGCCAACGGTGCCAGCGACCAGCAGTACATAACGCGGTCGATTGATGTTGAACCACTCGCTGACATCACTCTGGTTTCGCAGGTCAAGCTCATCGCGGGTTGCGGTGAGGATGTTTGTAAACCCCTCCCGCTCAAGATGTTGGACGACCGCAGCACCGACGAGGCCTCGATGGCCAGCAACATAGATCGGGCTACTCCGATCAATCGGCTCGTTGGGCTCAGTGCCTGATGAGGTCTGCATAGGGCTTCTGAGAAGGATAGGAGCAAAGAGCCCATTGCTTCACTCACCGAGAGCCTGGGATGAGAATCGAACTCACGACCTACGCATTACGAGTGCGTTGCTCTACCGACTGAGCTACCCAGGCAACGGGCGGGAGCCTAGCGAGCCCTGACGGTGTCAACCACCGGTGACTGACCAAACGTCAAGAATTCGTTGCGCACCATTGTTCAGCGAGGCAACGGAAGCGACCACATCAGTCGCTCAAGAGCGAGCGACGAATTCGCGTTTCGACTAAGCGCCGACGCCGTCTCATTAATGGCATCGACTGCCCGGGCGGCATCGTCAGCACTCAGACGCCCAGCCACCATTGCATCTCGGTAACTTGCGCTCAGCACGGCAAGACCGGCCCGCAACTCATCGGTAACGAATCGCCGATGTTCACGTTTGTGACGGTCTTCAAGTTGCTTCTTTCCGCTTCCTCGGCTGCCGTAGGCCTCGATGCGTTCCTGAAGAGCGTCTGCCTCTCCGAGATGTCGAGCGTTAAGTGGCTCAGCTGCTTCGTCGATGAGAGTCTCAATGCGTTTCACCATTTGTAATGCCGCGAACCCTGAACCATCGAGAACGTCGATGGCTCGAGCAAAGGTGTGTCGACGCTCTGCAAGGGCTGGGTCGGTTGCGACCAGTCGTGCGCGATCGAGGTCACCGAACGCACCGGCCGAGGCAAGTTGAGCAGCATCGGGGGCGACGCCCTCGGCGATAAGCCGTTCGGCGATGACCTCATCGGCAATCGCNTGAAAATCAAGACGAACACAGCGAGAGGCAATNGTGACGAGATTGNTCGGCAAACTTTCGGCGANNATNACNAAACGCGTGCTCNCCGGNGGCTCCTCNATNGTNTTTAACAACTTCGCCGCAGCCGCATCNGCAACGAGATGGAAGTCATGCAAGATGAGCACGGTGAGGTCGCCTTCGGTGGGGCTGAGCCATGACTGTTCGACAATCCACTGCGCTTGGTCGACGCTGATGCCAGCACCCTCGCGTTCTACCTCGCGGCAATCGGGATGCTCGCCGGCCATGACGAGACGTGCGTGTCGGTCATTGGGGTCGTCGCTGCCGGAGATCATCACCGCAGCAGCAGCCCGAGCCGCTTGCTCTTTCGTCGAGCCGTGAGGCCCAACGAAGAGATAGGCGTGAACCGGATCTTGCAGTGAGGTGCGCAGAAGCGAAGTCGTGGAATCCTGCCCGATGACCGTGTCCCATACAGATGCCATCAGATGCCCAGACGCTCACTCACAACCTTGCGAATCGTGGCTGCCGTCTCATCGGCAGGCTTTGACGCATCGACGACGTACCAACGGTTGGGGTCAGCCGCTGCCATATCGGCAAAGCCTTCACGAACTCGTCGATGGAAATCTGAACCGGCTTGCTCGATGCGGTCGAGATCTCGTTCATTCATGCGCCGTTGAAGCGTGACGTCATCGGTCTTAAGCAAGATGACAAGGTCTGGCCATGTTGAACCGATTGCCCATTCGTTGATGCGGCGCACATCGTCAACCGGCAGGCCCCGCCCGTAGCCTTGATAGGCCAGGCTTGAATACACCGACCGGTCACTCACCACGTGCTCGCCACGTTCGAGCGCCGGTCGAACAACTTCAGCGAGATGCTGGGCCCGATCAGCAGCAACGATGAGCGTCTCTGCGTGGTCGTCGAGGCCGACAGTGTCAACATCGTGAAGAATTGACCGCAGTTGGGCACCGATGTCAGTGCCACCGGTTTCACGTGTGAGTACCGCACCAATCGATTCGGCGAGACGTTGCGCTTGAGTGCTTTTTCCGCAGGCTTCCGGCCCTTCGAATGCGATGTATACCGGCTGGGTCATGTGGCTTTTGGTGCGGCTTTCTTCGCAGTTGATTTCTTTGCGGCTGTCTTTTTCGCAGCGGTCTTCTTTGCTGTCGATTTCTTCGCAGGGCGCTTCTTAGACGGCCCCTGCTCACGGCGGATTGCGAGCAACTCAAATGCCCGCTCAGGACTGATCTCTTCAATACGGTCGCCTTTACCAATCGACGCATTTGTTTCACCGTCGGTCACATAGACACCAAAGCGACCATCTTTGGCGACCACTTTGCGACCCGACGTCGGGTCGTCACCGAACTCGCGCAGCGGCCCTGCGGCTGCCATATTGCGCGCACCACCTCGACGGAACACTTTCGGAAGTTCGTAAATCTTGATCGCCTCGCCAAGAGTGATCGTCAATAGTTGTTCTTCAGAGTCGATTGANCGGAAGTCTTTGCCTTTGACGACATAGGGGCCGTATCGCCCGTTTGCGGCGGAGATGACTTCGCCGTCGGCAGGGTCGACACCAAGTTCGCGCGGTAATTGCAACAACTGCTTCGCATCNTCCAATGTGATGTGCTCGAGGCTCATCGTTGAGAACAGACTTGACATTTTTGGCTTGGCAAGACCCGGAGGCAGGTTGTCAGGATCGCCCCACTGCACGTAGGGGCCGTATCTGCCATTCTTCGCATAAACCGGGAGATCGTCGAGCGTGCCAATCGGGTCATCACTCTTTGGAAGGGAAAGNAGTCGCAAGGCTTCGTCGAGGGTGAGTTCGTCGGGGGCGAGATCGTCAGGGATGCTGGCGGTATCGTCTCCACGCTTGATATACGGGCCGTACTTGCCGGGCTTCGCAATGATTTCGTTTCCGTCAGGATCATTCCCGATGGGGAACGAGTTGATGCTTGCGGCATCGATTTGGTCGAGGTTTTCCTCGACGAGATGCTTCAGACCGGGCAACGTGTCACCGCCGAAGTAAAAGCGCGTCAGCCAGTCTGATTTCTCGCGTCGACCACGGGCGATGTCGTCGAGATCTTCTTCAATTTTTGCGGTGAGTTCGTAATCGACGAGGTCATCGAAGTGATCTTCAAGAAGACCAACGACAGCGAACGCCGTCCATGTGGGGACAAGCGCTTGACCCTTCTTCCAGACGTATCCGCGATCTTGAATCGTCTGAATAATTGAAGCCCACGTTGACGGTCGACCAATGCCGAGTTCTTCAAGCCGTTTGACGAGGCTGGCTTCAGTGAAACGGGCAGGAGGTGTGGTGTTGTGACCTTCTGGCGTGCAGGCCTGTACCGGAACAACATCACCGACTGCGAGAGCTGGCAATAGCTCTTCTTTCTCGGTCTCGTTTTCTGAATCACCATCGACGTCGCCGAGCACCGCTCGGTGACCTTCAAACTCGATTGTCGTGCCACTTGCCGTGAACTCACAGTCGGTGTTCTCGTGAGAGGAAACGGCACCGAGGCGAAGGCTGAGCGTCGTTCCACGTGCATCTGCCATCTGCGAGGCCAACGTGCGTTGCCAGATCAGGGTGTAGAGCGCAAGCTCCTGGCGGTCGAGTTCGTTCGAGATCTCTCGGGGGTTCCGCATAGGAGTGGTTGGTCGGATCGCCTCGTGCGCTTCCTGAGCGTTCTTCGACTTCGAGGTATGTCGACGTGGTTGTTCAGACAAGAAGGCATCGCCGTATGTGGCTCCGATGATGCTGCGGGTCTCTGAAAGAGCGTCATCAGAAAGAATCACGTTGTCGGTACGCATGTAGGTAATGAAGCCTCGCTCGTACAGCCCCTGGGCGATGCGCATCACCTGCGATGACGACAAACGGAGACGACGTCCGCCCTCTTGTTGAAGGGTCGAGGTCATAAACGGTGCCTTCGGAGACGACCGATAGGGCTTGGTGTCAACACTGCGCACCGACACGGCTGCGTCTCGGAGGCCCTCGGCCAGTGAGGAGGCACGGGCCTCATCGATAGCAACGACCTTGTCGCTCGGTTTGCCGTCAGCACCGAAATCTTTACCGGTCGCAACTTTTGTGCCATCGACAACAACGAGACGAGCAGTGAACGCAGGCGTGGTTGCCGCGTCGAGATCGATCGACCAGTAGCCGGCGGAGATAAATGCGATGCGTTCGCGCTCTCGCTCGACAATGAGTCGGATCGAGGGGCTTTGCACACGACCTGCTGACAGCCCTCTGTTGACCTTGCGCCAAAGAATCGGGGAGACCTCGTAGCCATAGAGGCGATCGAGAATGCGGCGGGTTTCTGCGGCATCGACAAGACCATCATCGATTTCGCGAGGGTTTTCGACTGCGTGATCGATCGCGCCTCGAGTGATCTCGTGGAACACCATTCGTTTCACGGGCACTTTCGGCTTCAGGTGCTGGATTAGGTGCCATGAAATGGCTTCACCCTCGCGATCTTCGTCGGTTGCGAGATAGAGCTCTGATGCTTCTTTAAGGGCTGCTCGCAACTCTTTGACGACCTGGCGGCCTCGGTCGGTGAGCTCGTAGGTCGGTTTGAAACCGTCGTCGACGTCAACTGCGAGACCTTTTGAAGGAAGGTCGGCAACATGGCCAACTGAGGCGCGGACATCGAACTCGGAGCCCAGAAATTTCGAGATCGTCTTCGCCTTTGCAGGCGACTCGACGATGACGAGCGGGCGACCGTTTTTGGCGCTGGAGGATGATTGTTTTGTAGCCATTTGTTCGGTGAGTGTGCCTCAACACAGCGATGCAGGCAACCGGAACGGTACCTAGTGTGGGTCCATGTCGTCTCATATAGCGCGGACTGTCTGGGTTCTTGGAGACCAATTGAACCGGAATTTGGCACATCTTCGCACCGCTCGTCCATCTCAAACTCGGGTGCTGTTCATTATTTCGCTCGACAAATTACGTCGCGCCCCTTGGCATCAACAGCGCCTACATTTCATCTTGACGGCGATGCGCCGACTTGCGAATGAACTCACAGATGAGGGGTTTTCGGTCGACTGGAGAGTCGCAGAGACAATGCGACAGGGCGTGAGCGCACACCTCGAAGAATTTTCACCCGAATACATTTCTGTCATGCAGCCAATGAATCGCGCAGGTCAGCGCCTTATCGATTCTTTGTCAGCAACCATGCCAATTACGGTGACGCCCTCGGATCAGTTTTTGTGCTCGAGAGAAGAGTTTGCTGAATGGGCGAGCGCAAACACCCGCAAAGACGGGTCTCTCCTCATGGAGGACTTCTACCGGTGGCAGCGCCGCCGTCTTGACATTCTCATCGACCCTGATGGTGAGCCCGTGGGTGGGCGATGGAACTACGACGACGAAAATCGACTTTCGCCCCCAAAGGGTGAACATGAGTGGCCGGCGATCAATCGGCGAGAACTCGACGACGTCGACGCCTGGGTGACCGACTTCTTGGCCTCTGTTGATGGGTTGTCCATGAAGGGTGAACCGCCAGATGGGCTGTGGGCGACGGATCACGACGGAGCAATGCAGCAGTTGCAGTATTTTTTGCGCCACGCAATCGACGAGTTTGGGCCCTACGAAGATGCGATCGTGAGTGATGAGCCGTACCTCAACCACTCACTTCTGAGTCCGTATCTCAACATTGGGTTGCTACACCCCGCAGAGGTGATCGCAGCGGTCAAAGAACTCAGCAACGACATCGCGCTGAATTCCATTGAAGGGTTCATTCGACAGATCATTGGCTGGCGCGAATACGTCCACGGCCTCTATTGGTGGTTCGGACCGGATTACGTCAATGAGAACCACTTCAATGACGATGCCCCCGTGCCCCCGTCGTTTACTGGGGCTCACACCGAGATGAACTGTGTCGCGCACGTAGCCAAATGGGTTGAGCAAGATGCGTGGACCCATCACATTCCTCGACTCATGGTGCTCGCCAACCTCGCAACGCTGGCGGGAATTGATCCCTCGAAGATGATGCGGTGGATGTGGGCGTCGTTTATCGACGGTGCGGAATGGGTGATGGCACCGAACGTGATTGGCATGGGCATGTACGCCGATGGTGGCCGGATGAGCACGAAGCCTTACGTTTCAGGTGGCAACTACATCTCAAAGATGACGGATTTCTGCGGTGACTGCAGCTTTGACCGTAAAGCACGCACCGGTGATAAGGCGTGTCCTTTCACCACGCTCTACTGGGACTTCCTTGATCGCAACCGTGATGTCCTTCGTTCGAACCACCGAATGGCTCGCGTCTACGCAAACCTTGATCGCCTGTCCGATATCGAGGAGGTTCGCGAACGAGCGGTTGAGGTGCGGGGCCGGTTGATCGCAGGAACCATCTAATAGCGATACCGTTCGCGGTGATGCCTGATGTGTTGCTCGGCTGGGACGAGCACCTTGATGCCGCTTGGCAGGAGTTAGGTGAACCTGGCGCGCATGGCACCCCGGGTCGGGTAAGCCGCATAGACCGAGGCTGGAGCACCATCTTGCGACGCGCCACCGATGTCGAACCGTTGCGGGTGAGAAATATCGGTGCAGACGTTGCGGTCGGAGATTGGGTTGTGGTCGATGAGGCCATCGAACGTGTTGCACATGTCATCGGCCGCCGGTCGGCGTTTGTCCGTCGCGCGTCTCATGAGGGCGACCGAGCAGAGGCCGACGTCTTGGCAGCAAATATCGACGTGGTCTTTCTCGTACATGCGCTCACGGCACCCCCTAATCAGCGACGACTCGAAAGAGAGCTCGTGCTCGCGTTTGATTCAGGTGCGCAACCAGAGATCGTGCTCACGAAGCCAGACGTTGCCGATGACATTGAGACAACTGTTGCTGAACTGCGAGCCGTTGCAGCTGGCGTGCCGGTGCACATCGCAAGCGGAATCACCGGTGTCGGCCTTGAGCCCATCCGCGCGGCCGCCGTAGGGGGTCGCACACTTGCGTTCTTCGGTGCGTCTGGAGTTGGCAAGTCGACGCTCGTGAACTCGTTGATTGGACGCCAAGAGATGGCAACTTCAGAGGTACGCAAGCATGATCAGCGTGGTCGACACACAACGGTGGCGACACAACTGCTTCCGCTTGCTGACGGTGGTTGGCTGATCGATACTCCCGGGTTTAGGGCGGTGAGCCTGTGGTTGTCTGGCCGTGGCATTGAGCGGGCATTCGTTGACGTCTTTGATCTCATGGATGACTGCCGGTTTAGGGACTGCAAGCATGATCAGGAGCCCGGTTGCGCAGTGCGGGCAGCAATCACTGCTGGTGAACTTGACCCATTGCGGTTCGCAAGTCTTCGTCGTCTCGTCGCCGAAGAAGCTGCGCTCGAAGAGGAACAGGCGCGTCGGCAGCGAATTGCTGACCGGCGAAAAGGTGGCCGGGAGCCACTCGACGATGACCCCGATGTGGAGTAATTGGCGAAACCCGATTACTGTCGGACATATGACCGCTTTACCATCAACTCCAGACATGTATGACCTTCGGATGTCGGAAGCAGCTCGTCCCCTGTACGAGAAAGTAAAGACATTCATCGCCGAAGAAATTGAGCCGAAGACAGCTGAATTCTTCCGCCTTGGAGAGGGACGTGAGGACCACTGGGGCTACGGCGAAGGCCAGCTCGAGCTTCTCGACTCGATCAAGGCAAAGGCAAAAGAGGTAGGCCTCTGGAACTTTTTCCTTCCAGATGCAGAGACCGGTGAAGGTCTCTCAAACCTCGATTACGCCTACATCGCTGTCGAACTCGGCAAGAACCCGATCGCTTCTGAATGCTTGAACTGCTCGGCGCCTGACACCGGCAACATGGAAGTGCTCGAGCGTGTTGGCACCCCGGAGCAAAAAGAGCAGTGGTTGAAGCCACTCCTCAATGGTGAAATTCGTTCGGCATACATCATGACCGAACCCGACATGCCGTCATCAGATGCGAAGCAGCTCGCCTGTAGTGCAATTCGTGACGGCGACGAGTATGTGATCACCGGTGAGAAATACTGGTCATCGGGTGCTGGCGACCCACGATGCAAGATCATGATCGTCATGGTGCAGACCGACCCCGACGGCCCGGTTCACCGTCGTCAGTCACAGATTCTCGTTCCTCGAGACACCCCAGGTGTTGAGATTCGCGGTGCGATGCACGTGTTCGGCGAAGACGACGCTCCCCACGGTCACATGCACATCCGTTTCAACAATGTTCGCGTTCCTGCATCAAATATGTTGTGGGGCGAGGGCAAGGGATTTGAAATTTCACAGCTTCGTCTTGGACCAGGCCGTATTCACCACTGCATGCGTTCAGTTGGTGCAGCCGAAAAGGCTCTCGAGCTCATGGTAAAGCGTGGCATCACCCGCGAAGCATTTGGAAAGCGCATCGCCAACCTTGGTAAGAACCCTGAGGTCATAGCGAAGGCTCGAATCGAAATTGAGTCGATGCGTCGAATGGTGCTCACGGCGGCCAAGGCAATGGACGAGCTCGGAAATGCTGAGGCTCGCGTGTGGGTGAGCGCCGTCAAGGCAATGGTGCCGATCCGCACCTGCCAGATTGTTGACGAAGCCATCCAGATCCACGGTGGCACGGGTGTCTCGCAATGGACTCCTCTCGCTCGCATGTATGCAAGCCAGCGCACACTGCGTCTTGCTGACGGCCCGGACGAGGTGCATTGGTTTGTTGTCGGTCGCTCAGAGATTGCCTCCACCGAAGAGGCCGCTCGCGACTACAACCCGAAGGAAACCTTCTACGCAGAGAAGGGTTCTGACAGTGAGGTGGCCTTCTCCGGACACTGATCCGGAAGCTGCCAGCCAGTTTCTGATTTGGTCCACTGTCGAACGCTGCGAACTGCAGCGATTGGCAGTGGACCATATATGTGTGGGAACAGTTCCTCGACTCCTGGAGCGGGCGGTTCTTCGATGATGTCTGCATCGACAAGGTCGGGATCGATTTCAAGCAGCAGTAGCTCTGAAAAGTCTGAGTAAAACCGCTGTGCGACACCTTCTATCTGCTCAGGCGTTGAACAGTGGATGTACCCCACCTCATCGAGCATCATTCCGCGAGTGCTGATGCGGTAGTCGCCTGAGGCCTGAGCCTCGACCCAGTCAGTTCTGAGCGCAATATGCCAGATCATTGGTGGTGCTCGGTGAGTTGTTCTCGTGGGCTCTGCTATTTNCNNGGAGACTTAACCTCAGTGCGAAGGTTCTCAATGAANGCGTCTTCTGTCCGACGAATCGATCGATCNGTTGTACCCGAGGAATGCGGAGACACGATGACCCGAGGCATCGACCACAGCGGGCTTTCTTCAGGCAGGGGTTCAACTGCGAACACATCGAGTCCCGCTCCACCGAGATGCCCTGATTGCAGGTGAGCAATCATCGCTTCTTCATCAACACAGTTACCTCGACCTACATTGATGATGATTGAACCCTCTCGCATTAGACCAAACTCACGGTCGCCAATCGAATGATGAGTTTCATCAGTAAGCGGCATACACAGCACGACAACGTCTGAGGTCGTTAGCACCTCATCACGACGTGATTCGGGCCAGGTCTCGCATGGCTCATCACCACGCGGAGTCCGACGCACCCCGATTACCTCAGCACCGGTGACCGCCAGCAGTTTTGCGACCTCCGCACCAATCGACCCCATACCGATAATGCCAACGCGCAGATCGCCGACGTCGACCGTTGATCGCACTTCCCAGGCGCGGCGTTGCTGAGCGTCAAGCAGTTCGGGAAGACCCCGAACCAGTGCCAGCAGCATCATCATGACCGTCTGAGCGATCGATGGTGCCGAGCCTCCCGGCGTAAACAGCACCTCCACTCCACGATCTTGGAATCGGCCGAATACAGGATGGTCGCCTCCGGCTGACGCACTTTGTAGCCACTTCAAGCGAGGGGCCGCAAGGCATGTTTTAAGGAACGGAGTGCTCCGGTCAGGCCAGCAGTCGGCAGAAAAGAATGCATGGGTGATGCTCTCAAGTTGATCTTCAGAGAACTCAACCCCATCGACCAACTCGAGAATCTGAAGATGTGGAGCAAATGAAGAGACCGTGTCACGAAGGCTTGCCGCCGCCGTGTCGGTCATTAACAGGACGTTACCCACTACACACCTCCGACCCGACGATCGACTCCTTGCCAATAGGGCTCGCGCAGAGTGCGCCGCTGGACCTTACCCACCGGGCTCTTCGGCAACGGATCGGTTCTTAACTCGACAACTCCGGGTTTCTTATACGAACCCAATTGGTCGACACACAACTGAACGATTTCGGTTCGATACGCGTCGTGATTGTTGGCATTACCTTCTGCGACCACACACACCGCCGCAGGGGTCTCCCCCCAACGATCATTAGGAACTGCGAACACCGCTACCTCAACAACAGCCGGATGCTCAGCGATGGTGTTCTCAAGTTCTGCGGGCCAGATGTTGTAGCCACCAGAAATGATCATGTCGTCTTTGCGATCAAGCACGTAGAGATAACCATTCTCGTCGAGTCGCCCAATGTCTCCCGTGAGCACGAAGCCATCGGTAGTGATCCGCTCAGCAGTTGCCTCAGGGTTCTCCCAGAAACCAGTCATTTGACCGTCGCAACGAATAGCGATCTCGCCCTCCTCGCCGATCGGCAGACTCACCGAAGAATCCTCAGGGTCACGAATTTCGAGAAGCGCAAACGGCAATGCCCTTCCGGTTGAGCGCAAAGGGTTTGACCCCGGCACCTCAGAGAACCACTCATCTGGCCCCATCATGCACACCGGCACNGCCTCGGTCTGCCCATACCCCTGNAATAGCACTGGGCCGAAGACTTCGCGACCGAGGAGAGCGGTTTCATCAGCAATCGGAGATCCNCCGATTTGCACCACNCTCAGCGACGACCAATCGCGAGAACGAGCACTCGGTTCACGAGCCAGAGCATTCAACATTGCCGGCACCGCAAACATGTATGAGATCTTCTCTCGCTCCATGATCTCAATGGTTTCGGCCGGATCAAAACGATCGAGCATCACATTGGTGCCNCCACTCAACCACGTCGGAGTGTAGAGATAGCCCGACCCGTGAGAAATAGGCCCNACATGCAAGCACCTGTCGCCGGCCTCCATCGGCGGAAAGTTGTAGAACCAGTCGCGTCCAGCAGCAAGCCACGATCGATGGCTATAGCCAACGCCTTTTGACTTTCCTGTCGTTCCACCGGTGTGGCGAATGATGTACCAATCGTCAGGGCTGATCTTCACGTTCGGGTCGTCAGCTGAGAATCCTGCAAGCCATGACTCGTAATCATCGCCACGTACGATCACGTGCTCAAGGTTTGGTAGCCGTTCACGCACTGCATCAATTTCATCGAGGTAATGGTCGGCAACGACAACCGCCCGACAGCCGGTGTGGTCGAGCATGTGGTGGTGGCTGTCAACACTGTTTCTGGCGTAGAGAGGCACCCGCACAAACCCGCCGGCTGCTGCACCGGCGAAGAAGTCTTGTGCGCCGATTGAGTTATCTTCGAGCACACCAATACGGTCTCCCGGATGCAGACCTAATTCGAGTAGAGCATTAGCCATTCGGACACCTCGTTGCCACGCCTCAGCGAAATTGAGGTGCTCCGAAGTGGTGCCATCGGTGTAGATAATTGCAGTTCGATGCGAGTTGAGATGCGCGGCTTGGCGCATGAGGCTCCGGACGTCCATACCTCGAATTTAGGGGTCAGAAGATGTTGACTCCCCATCGAAACGGGCAGAGAACCTGGGCCGCTGACGATTTAGGCGGTGAATCCATCGAGGCGAGCAAGCACTTGCAACATCACCTCGTCAGCTCCTCCTCCGATTGACGACAGACGGTTGTCACGGAAGAATCGAGCAGTCCACGTTTCCTCGACGTAACCCATGCCACCGTGATACTGCAAGCAGGCATCAGCGACCTTGCGGACGAGACGACCAGCGGTCAATTTTGCGATCGTCGCCTCCCGGGTGGTGTCGATGCCTCGTTGATATTTGTCGGCAATCGAATAGTTGTAACTGCGCAACAGATCAAGCTCAGCAGAGAGCTCCGCAAGCGTGTACTGAAGGTGTTGATTGGCGAGTAGGGGCTTACCGAATGCATGGCGCTCACGCAGATATTCAGCAGTACGTTCCAAGGCCAACTCGCACGCACCAACGCACGAATATGCCGCCCACATACGTTCGACAACGAACTGCGACATCTGTTGCTGAAAGCCTCGACCGATCTCGCCAATCGTGTTGCTTACCGGAACCCGACAATCATCAAATGAGAGTAAACCTGTATCGGAAGCCCGCATGCCGAGCTTGTCGAGTTTCTTCGAAACCGAGAAGCCCTCGGTTTCGGTGGGCACGATGATCTGACTCATGCCGCTGTAACCACCGTCATCAGACGTCCGCGCAAGCAGGCACAACCAATCGGCCTGCAGAGAATTCGTTATCCACATTTTCGAACCGTTGATCACCCATTGGTCACCATCACGAATAGCTCGAGTTCTAATGCCAGCAACGTCAGAGCCCGCGTCGGGTTCGCTCACTGCGATAGAGCAGACGTTTGTCCCCTGCAGGGCAGGCTTGAGGTACTTCTCTTTTTGCTCGGCAGTTCCATACTTGGCGAGAGAAGGCGTGGCCATATCGACCTGAACTCCAAGGGCCATCGGCAACGAGCCGTGGTCACAGCGACCAAACTCCTCTGCGAGAATCACCGTAAACAGATGATCGCCGCCCTGTCCGCCGAACTCGGGTTCATATTCAAGTCCGAGAAACCCGAGCGAACCCATCTTCGAGAAGATGTCACGGAGCGGCATCATCTCGGCCTCTTCCCATTCAGGAATTCGCGGATTCACCTCTTGCTCGACGAACGATCGAACAACGGCGCGAAACTCATCATGTTCAGGTGTGAAGTCCATGCAACCACGCTAGGCGCCCGGCTCGCTGCGGGCGCTGTCGGGTCGCGTAGTTTGCAGACATGGCTATTCAACATCAGCAACGAGCAATCGATCTCGGCATCGTCATTCAAGACTCGGAACGCTCCCTTGCGTTCTATCGAGATCTTCTCGGCATGAACCATGAAGGTGACATGCCAATGCCCATTGGCGGTGGAGGCACGATGCACCGTCTGCGTTGCGGTGACTCGCTCATCAAGTTGGTGTGTTTCGAGACGACACCTGAGTCTCGACCCGGGAGCGGGGGGATTGAAGGCGGAACCGGCTACCGGTACTTCACCATCCACATGGAGAACATTCGCGACGTTGTTGCCGCCTGCGAAGCAGCCGACGTGAAAGTGGTGACACCGGTTGTCGAACTACGTCCAGGTTTAACCATTGCGATCGTTCGCGACCCAGACGGAAACCTCGTCGAATTTCTTCAGATGGGCTGAACTCAACTATGCCACCCGAGAGTGGGGGCAGAAATCTCACCCGGGCAGGAGCGGTGAACGGTTAGACCGCAAGCAAGTCGCGGGCACCCGTGTCACTGGAAGGGTGACGCAACTTCGACATCGCACGAGCTTCGATCTGGCGAATGCGCTCACGCGTGAGGTTGAAATGCTCACCAACCTCTTCAAGCGTACGGGGTTCGCCACGATCAAGACCGAACCGCAGTTTCAAAATCTCGCTCTCGCGTTCATCGAGCGGTGCGAGCAGACGTGAGATTTCCTCAGGAAGCAGAGCGGTTGCCGCAACCTCAAAAGGCGATTCAGCAGAGCGGTCTTCGACAACGTCTCCAAGTTCGGCATCACCATCTTCACGCAGTGGCTCAGACAGCGAAAGTGGCTCAGCGGCGAATCGGAGCGCTTCGGTGACCTTATCTTCTGGCATCTCAACTTCTTGAGCGAGCTCAGCCAAGGTTGCCGGGCGGCCATACTTCAATTCGAGACGGGTGCGGGCCTTCTGCAGGCGAGCGAGGGTGTCACCAGCGTGGACTGGAAGTCGAATGGTGCGACCGGTATTNGCGATGCCACGGGTGATGGCCTGACGGATCCACCATGTTGCNTACGTNGAGAATTTGAAGCCCTTACGCCAGTCGAACTTTTCGACGGCGTGCATNAGGCCGAGGTTCCCCTCTTGGATGAGGTCAAGAAGCGGCAAGCCTGAGGCCTGGTACTTCTTTGCGATTGACACGACAAGACGAAGGTTTGACTGAACGAATTGGCGTTCTGCTTCTTCGCCCCGGCGGGCGGTGCGGCGCAACTCACGCTTCTTGTGAGTGGTGAGGTCTTTGCCACCGGCCTCCAGCGCTTCAAGCGCCTCTTTGCCGGCCTCGATTTCCTTTGCAAGTCGGACTTCGTCGTCCTTCGTGAGCAGGACATACTGACCGATGTCGGTGAGATATAGACGGACGAGATCCTCGTCGTCTCTGTCAACTCGTTCCTTCGCCATTACGGCTCCCTTTGCGGTNGCATTCGGTGGATGAGACAACTGTCACGATACCGACCCACAGGCCGACCCCCACCGAAAAACGCAAGGTAACATGTCTGTAATTCGTTAACAGATCCCTAGGAGGTAGTCGATGTCGAACCCCGTCCTCAACGAACGAACCCTTGAAAAGTGGGCAGCGCCCGAGGCGTCGGAGCGCGCCGGAGTGAATGACGGACCGGTTTCTGAATGGTCGCCGCCGCCCGCTCCGGGNGAATCAATGACGGTGAAAGGCAGTGTGAGCGCGACAGCCGTGCTGCTCGTGCTATTGNTGATTTCTGCNGCATATGGCTGGTACCAGACGGGCTCGCCGAAGGTAGATGGACAAGGCGTTGTCCAATATGGAATTCCCTCACTTGCGATGGTGGGTGTTTTCGTTGGCCTCGGACTCGCATTCCTGATGGCGTTTAAGCCCCATCTCGCACGCTTCGTTGCTCCGATCTACGCCCTTGCCCAAGGTGTCTTTGTTGGCTCCGTCTCGCGTGCCTTTGAAGAGTTTTACGACGGCATCGTCATCCAGGCCGCCGGTGCAACCATGGCGGTCACAGCCGTCATGTTNGGGATGTACCTCACCGGCATNATNCGCGTGACAGACCGGTTCCGCAAAATCGTGATTTCAGCCACACTNGGATTGATGTTGTTTTATCTCGTCACTTGGGTCGTCTCGCTCTTCGGCGGGAACGTCTCATTTCTTTCAAGTCCGAGTCTGATGTCGATTGGCTTCAGTGTGCTCGTCGTCGGCCTTGCGGCGATGAATCTGGCTCTTGACTTCGATTTCATTGAGCGTGGGGCACAATCGGGTCTGCCAAAGCACTTTGAGTGGTTTGCGGCGTTCGGTCTACTCGTCACGCTCGTGTGGCTCTATCTCGAAATCCTGAGGTTGCTCGCCAAAATGCGCGATCGGTGAACGAACGAGTTCTTGAAGCTGCTGCAGTAGGGGCAGTCGGTGCGGCACTCGGTGCCGGGGCCGGCACNNTNGNAGGCCTGANNGGNCCCGCCGCTGCTGTTGCAGCTTCCAACGGGGTCATATCGGGCTTCCGGCAGATATACGAATGGAAATCACGCAAAGGTTGCGTGGCATTCGTCCTCGACTCAACCTGGGCACTTGTAACGACTGCGGCGTCGCTCGTGCCTCAACTGGTCGGGACGCTCACCCCCGGCGGATACGACGAGTCATTGAGCAAGAGGTCGAATCGGCATGTGTACAGCAGGGGTTTTGTTGTTCGCCGAAACTTTGCAGTCACGGTTGGAAATGTGGTGTCCGGCGCTGGCGATACGTCTGACGAGAGCCGCCGGCGCCTAGTCACCGACCACGAAGATGTGCACATCTGGCAATCGCGAATCATGGGGCCGATCTTTCCCGTCGTCTATCTCGGTTGGATGGCGATTATGGCGCCTGTTGCAGTAGCCGGTTGGCTTCGCAGAAGAATCGGAGGCGACCTATCAACATCTTTGTGGGCGGCAGTTGACCGCCGCGCCTACTGGCAACACCCGCTCGAACAGCAGGCGTATCTCAGAGCGAGTCGAGCCAGCCAAGCACGATCTGGTTGAACGCTTCAGNGGCTTCCTGCTGCACCCAATGCCCGATGCCTTCGATGAGCTCTGTCGCTTGGTGATTCGGAAGCTTTGACGACATGCGGCCGAGATATTCCGGTCGACCGAGAACGACCGGGTCGAGGTCACCGGCAATAAAGAAGGTTGGCATCGTGAGCGGTGTTGCCCCGATCGGATCAAAAATGTCGTAGTTNGCGTCGAGATTGCGATACCAGTTGATCGGTCCGGTGAANCCACTTGTCGTGAACTGCGCGGTGTACACCGCCANGTCGTCGCTCGTCATCCACGATGGGCNGCCCTCAATTCGTCCACCGATCATGTGCTCGAAATAGTNNGTCAGTCGTGTGCCNTCAGCGGGAAGAGGGCNGCCGACGAGTGATCGCATGCCNTCACCGGAAGCCATATGTGNAATCGACAGCAGAAAGCGTTGCGGGTCAGCATCTAACTCTGCGTCAGCGACGCCCGGAGCCTGGAAGTAAAGGATGTAGAAAAACTCATCGCCGTGCACCGCCTGCAAATTCTCAATTGGGTGAACCGGCCACGGCGTATAAGGAACACTCGCAGCGATGAGGGCTCGACAGCGGGA
>PBWL01000038.1 GCA_002727235.1 Acidimicrobiaceae bacterium | reverse complement strand
TGCTCCCTCGAGCTCTTCGAGGGAGAACTTGTGGGAATTGTTGGCCCGAACGGTGCGGGAAAGTCGACTCTTGTGAAGGCCATGTTCGGTCTCGTCAATATTCGTAAAGGCAGTGTGCAGTTGCGTGGTGAAGAGATCACGAATATGAAGGCGCACTCCCTCGTCAGCCGCGGAATCGGTTATGTGCCGCAGACAAATAATGTGTTTCCCTCGTTGACGATTGAAGAAAACCTTGAAATGGGTACCTTCATCGATCCTTCGCGTTTCGCCGAACGCCTCGAAGTCGTAGGGGAGATGTTTCCGAAACTGATTGATCGCCGTGATCAGCGTGCTGGTTCTCTCTCAGGAGGCGAGCGTCAGATGCTTGCAATGGGCCGTGCCCTCATGCTCGACCCATCGGTGTTGCTGCTCGATGAGCCCTCGGCTGGTCTGTCNCCGGCGCTNCAAGACGAAGTGTTTGTCCGCTGTCACAANATCAATCGTGCAGGAGTTTCGATCGTGATGGTTGAGCAGAATGCTTCGCGCTGTCTGCAGATTTGTCATCGCGGCTACGTTCTCGATCAAGGAACGAACGCCTACACCGGGACCGGCCGAGATCTTCTCACCGACCCGAAGGTGATCGAGTTGTACCTCGGCACTTTGGTGAAGTCACACCAAGACTGATTCCGAAGTGTCTAACCGTCATGGTTGTGGCTCGGATTGAGAGCCGCGCATTGCGGCTCCTTCTCGTGAATCTCTGGTGTCGATTGGGTTCTGCATAACTGCCATATGCGCCGCATTGCCTCATGTAACCGGTTTGATCTCTAGATTTTCGACGCTTGGCGAAGACGCTACATCCTCCTTTGATATTGGCGGGCTTGGGATCTCATCAGGGTGTGGTGAAATGGATCTCGACACGCGAATGAGCCCCGGGTTTCCCCGGGGCTCATCACNATGTTGTTCAGTTATGACTGATCAGTTGATCAGATCTTGCCGAAGATGATGTCGACAACTTCGAGNGTGCCTTCTGCATTGAATTCCTTNATGAGGATCGATGCTTCTGAAGGCTCACCTGCGTCGATGAATTCCAGCGGACCGGAAACACCGTCGTAGTCGATGTCNCCACCGTCAGCGAGGATTGCTGCGCAACCAGCGAAGGTTGTGCACTTCTCGCCGCCACGAGTGACGTCGTTGATCTGAGCGNCAACTGCGACACCGTCATCGTCGCCAGCTGCGATTGCTGCGAGAGCGATCACGATAGCTGCGTCGTANGACTCACCTGAGTAGGCGAAGTCTTGAAGNTCAGGGTCAACCTCGAGGAGGCGAGCGATGAACTCTTCATTGACTTCAATGTCGACACCAGGAACGGTTCCTCGCATGCCTGCAACGACACCTGGGTCGTCGAATGCCTGGGCGAGNGCGTTACCCATGTTGCCGTCTGATCCGTANANCATCTTGTCGGCTGGGCCTGCGCCTGCCTCGATGAGNCCGGTGAGGATCTTTGAGGTCTCATCGAAACCGATGATGACGATTGCGTCTGGGTCNGCTTCGACTGCAGCTGAAACTTCAGCGTCAAAGTTCTCTGCCTGTGGGTCGTAGATGACCTCGTAGACAATTTCACCACCCGCATCGGTGTACGGAGCTGAGGTGTACTCAAAAAGGCCGGTGCCGTATGAGTCGTTCATGACGATGAACGCTGCAGTAAGAGCACCATCTCCAATCATAAGGTCAGCGAGCGCTGCACCCTGAACGACGTCGGACGGAGCCGAACGGAAGTAAAGGCCATTGTCTGCATAGTCAGTGAATGCAGGCGAGGTGTTGGCCGGTGAGAACTGAATCTTGCCAGCGTTGGTGATCTTGTCGATGACGGTCAGTGACACACCTGAAGATGCGGCACCGATGAATGCGTCAACGTCCTCTGCGAGCAGACGGTCAACTGTTGCGTTTGCAACGTCGCCATTGTCACCAGAGTCACCTGGAAGCCACTCGACGTCAGCGCCATTGACGCCGCCNGCGGCNTTAATTTCCGCGACAGCNAGCTCGACACCAGCGAATTCGGGTGGTCCGAGGAACGCAAGGTTGCCGGTCTCNGGCAGCAAGCCGCCAAGACGGAGCACTCCGTCGCCGGCTGTCTCTGCAGCAGGCTCNTCAGCAGGTTCTTCTGCGGCTGGCTCTTCAGCTGGCTCTTCGGCTGCGTCGTCACTGCCACCACAGGCGCCAGCTACGAGAGCGAGACCAACGACGAGCGCACCGAAATTACGTGCACGGGTCTTAATCATTGGGTTGTTTCCTCCCCCTATCGGACTAGGGCGGGATTGCCCTAGTTGTTAGGTGGAGTAAATGCTACGGCCTCCGTGGCTGGGAGACAATTTTTTGTGCGAATCTCGAAAACCCAAATTTGGTTCCTTGATACACCGTTGCAGCGTCGGAGGATTGTTGCAGGTGTTTCCGGTCTTTCAGCGAGCATTTCAGGCCCTACGAATGCAGGGTGGACGACTTACTCGCCGTTCACTTCAAACAGCACTTTCGCTGTTGCCGTTCGATCATCAAGAGACCTAAATGCTTCGACTGCATCGTCGAACGGGAAGATTCTGCCAATGGGAGGAGCGACCGCCCCCGACCTTACGAGAGGGACAAGCCGAGCGTGAATATCCCGTGCAAGCGCAGGGTCCGCAGCGATGGCTTCACCCCAAGCTGCGCCAACAATGCTGACGTTTCGGAGGAGGAGACGGTTAACTTTGATGTTCGGAATATCGCCGGCTGCGAATCCGACAACGACAAGACGACCTGATCGTGCGAGCGCTCGAACGCCGTCGAGGAAGCGATCGCCACCGACGGGGTCATAGGTCATATCGACCCCTCGTCCTCGGGTGAGCTCGAGAACCTCGTCTTTCCACGCATTGCTAACGAGTACCGTGTGATCTGCGCCAGCTGCTGAAGCAACCTCGGCTTTTTCTTCTGTGGAGACAAGACCGATCACTGGTCCGGCTCCGATTCCTTTTGCGACTTGAATGGCAGAAGTCCCAACACCCCCGGCGGCACCGAGAACGAGAACAGATTCTCCAGCCTTCAGGCCNCCGCGNTCNACGAGACAGAACATTGCCGTNTGATAATTAAGTACAAATGCAGCCCCTTCGCTGAGTGACATTTCGTCGGGCAGTTTGAACACCTGGTCAGGGTGCCCGGCGACGACCTCGGCATGGCAGGTGCTACCCCACACCGCAACGCGATCGCCGGCGGAGACGCCTGAACCCTCGGGGGCTGATCGTACGACGCCAGATGCCTCAACACCGGGAATGAACGGGGGCTCAGGTCGAATTTGGTACATACCTTTCGTCTGTAAAAGGTCGGGAAACGACACCCCAGCGAACGCAACGTCGATGATGATCGAACGACCATCATCTTCAGGTTCTGGTCGTTCGACAATGGCAAGCCCGTCAGGGCCGGAAAGGGATTGAACTTCAAGTGCACGCATGGTTACCTCTCAATTAGTTGGTCGCGTACCGATTGGTCGAAGGAGCGGTTTGTGACGTAGTGAAGGTCATCACTCCATCGTCAACACTGGTTTTCAACAGAGCTTTTTTATCTGGTGCGAGTCGCTGCGGATTAGTCCAAGGTTCTCGATCACCCTGTTTCGGCAACATTGGCATCATGCGTTGCATGTAGCCCGATGAGAAGTCATCAATCCATGGGCGCCGGGACATGTTGACCTCATCGGCTCGAAGTCGAGGCGTCGCCTGATCTGTCCCCGTTTTCTTCATGTGATTGAGAAGACGGCAGACATATGCGCTCGTAAGGTCAGCCCGCAGAGTCCATGATGCGTTGATGTAGCCAAAGGTCGACACGAGATTGGGAACATCTGAATACGCAACCCCTCGGTAGGTAAAGGTGTCAGCGAAATCGACGGTTGCGCCATCGACTACAAAGTCCATGTCACCGAGCGTCACGAGTTCGAGTCCTGTTGCAGTGACAATAATGTCGGCATCGAGGTGTTCGCCCGACGTCAGCGAGATTCCGTTTTCAGTGAATGACTCGATGCTGTCGGTGACCACAGATGCTGACCCACTTCGAACCGCTGCGAAGAGATCACCGTTTGGCACAAGGCAGAGCCGTTGATCCCAAGGGTTGTAGGTCGGGGTGAAGTGTTTCTCGACATCAACGTCAGGGCCAACGAGAGCACGGACCCCTTGTAGTAACTTGCCCTTCACTGTCTCAGGGTCGGTGCGGGTCTTCTTGTAGAAGAACTGCTGGAAGAAGGTGTTTTTGGCCCTGATCAGCGGGTGGGCAAGTCGTTGAGGAAGGAACCGCTTGATCTTTGCCGCAACCGGGTCTACGTCGGGTCGAGCGACCATCCAGGTAGGGGAGCGTTGCAGCATCGTGACGTGCTCAGCAGCACCGGCAATCGCCGGAACGATGGTAACGGCGGTCGCTCCNGAGCCAATGACGACCACACGTTTGCCTGAGTAAGCGAGGTCTTCTGGCCATTGCTGTGGATGAATAATGTCGCCGTTGAAGCTTTCACGGCCGGGAAATTCTGGGTCGTAACCGCCCCGGTAGCTGTAGTAGCCCGAACACATGAAGAGGAAATTGCAGGTGAGTACGACGACCTCTGACTCGTTGATGAGGGCGTGAACAGTCCAGGTTGCTGAAGTCGAATCCCATTCAGCGCGTACCACCTTGTGGTGGAAGCGGATGGTCGGTTCAATGTCATATTCGGCCACGGTCTCACGTAGGTAGGCCATGATCGATGGGCCATCAGCGATGGACTTCTCTGCCGTCCACGGCTTGAACGAGTAGCCCAGAGTGTGCATGTCGCTATCGGAGCGAATTCCTGGGTAACGGAAAAGATCCCACGTGCCGCCGATGTCTCCGCGTCCTTCGAGAATGGTGAAGGTTCGGTCGGGGCAGAACTTTTTGAGGTGGTACGCCGCGCCGATGCCAGAAATACCGGCTCCTACGACGATGACGTCATGGTGCTCAGCCCGCACTGAAGATGCCGTCCGAGAGTTTGAATCGTCCATTTCTTGAGCGTAGTGGGCACGGTTTTTGCCTCCCGAGGTGGCCGACCTCGTCGCTGGTCGCATGTTCCTGAAATGATGTTTTCCATGGAGTATCAACGTCTTGGAAACACTGGACTTGAGGTCTCACGGATCTGCCTTGGATGCATGAGCTACGGCCAATCAAACCTAGGAACGCACGAGTGGAGTTTGGATGAGGAGACGAGTCGTCCATTTTTCAAACAAGCACTCGATCTTGGCATCAACTTTTTCGACACGGCGAACGTGTACTCGCTAGGGACTAGCGAAGAGTATTTAGGCCGAGCCTTGCGCGACCTCGACGTGCCTCGATCAGACGTGGTGATTGCAACGAAGGTCAACGGCCGTATGCGGAAAGCGGCGAATGGCGCTGGTCTTTCACGCAAAGCGATCATGACCGAAATCGATGACAGTCTTCGCCGGTTGGGAACCGACTACATCGACCTTTATCAGATCCACCGTTGGGACCCGAAAACGCCGATTGAAGAGACAATGGAAACTTTGAATGATCTTGTTCGGTCAGGCAAGGTTCGTTACCTTGGAGCATCGTCGATGTGGGCATGGCAATTTGCGACTGCTCAGCACGTTGCCGAACGTAACGGTTGGGCTCAGTTCGTGAGCATGCAGAATCACTACAACCTGCTGATGCGGGAAGAAGAACGCGAGATGCTGCCCTATTGCGAGGCGACTGGCGTTGGTGTGATCCCGTGGAGTCCGTTGGCTCGCGGGCGCCTCGCCCGGACATGGGAAACGTCAACCGGTCGCAGCGAAACTGATGTATTCGGTAGTGGCCTCTACGGCCGTGACGTTACTGAGCAGTCCGACCGCGATGTTGTCTCCGCTGTCGCTGAGATCGCAGCAAATCGCGGAACATCGATGGCCCGGGTCGCTCTTGCATGGGTGCTGTCGAATCCGACGGTGACCGCCCCGATTGTCGGAGCAACACGGGCATCACATCTCGATGATGCGGTTGCTGCGCTTGATATCGGATTGTCGGGGGATGAACTCGAACGTCTGACGAGCCCTTACATTCCGCATCAACCTGCGGGCTTCTGAGCAGAAGTTCCTTCGCACCTGACGGTGCCAGAGGGGTGGGGGTGGTCTAGCCTTTACGGATTATGGCTTCAGAATCATCGTCAAGTCGGCGCGGTCAACTCATCTTCATTCTTGGCTCTGTGGTGCTCGTTGCCGTCGTCGCAGTGGTCATCGTGCTCGCGACGGGTGGCGGCTCTGATTCAACTGTTGAGCTCTCTGAGAATGGTCCGATCACCGTGACCGGCGATCTGCTTCCTGCGTTTGAAGGCGATACCGCAACCGACAATGGGGCGGGCCTTGCGGCTCCGATTCTTGAAGGCGAGTCATTTGACGGCACCGCAGTTGTCGTCGAGCCGGGTTCACCAACTCTGTTGGTATTCTTGGCGCACTGGTGCCCACATTGTCAGGCTGAGGTGCCTGATCTTGTCGAGTGGGCGGAAAGTCTCTCCGTTCCGCAAGGTCTGAACGTTGTNGGGGTGGCGACAGCTTCGGCGGCTGATCGCCCAAATTACCCACCTTCTGAATGGCTGTTGCGTGAGCGTTGGCCATTCCGGGTCATCGCCGACGATGAGGCAGCGACGGCAGCGCAGGCCTTCGGTACAACCGGATATCCGTACCTCGTGATGCTCGATGAAGCAGGCATCGTTCAGTGGCGACACAGTGGCGAGTTGGCGGATGGTCAACTCGAGCAGTATCTCGATGTCGTTCTAAATCAATAGCCCCCGACACTCCATGATTTTGGCGTCAGGTGGCGAACACCTGATCGTCATGNGCNAAGGCCTTGAACTCGAGAGCATTGCCCGACGGATCGAGCAAAAACATCGTCCACTGCTCGCCAGGTTCACCCTCAAACCGGACATACGGCTCNATGACAAAGGNGNATGATGCGTCTCGCAGCGTCTGGGCNAGGGCGTGAAATGTCGGCGGGTCAACAATGACACCAAAGTGTGGGACCGGCACATCATGCCCGTCGACAGGATTAGACACGTCGACCCCTGCCCTTTCGTGAAGGTGGGTAACCACTTGGTGACCGAAGACGTCCCAGTCGATCCAGGTATCTGCACTTCGACCGCGAGGGNAGCCAAGAATCTCACCGTAAAACCCAGCTGCCTCATCGAGATCATGGACAGGAATTGCGAGATGGAAGCGTGGACGGCTCATCAATGAGTTACATCGTGAAGCGCAGATTGCGAGCGGCTCGCTCACCTAACTCTTCGTCGCCACTCCATGTGATATGACCAGAGTCGATGCGGGATTGTGGATCAACCCGTCCGCAGGCNAGTAGAGCGAATGTCGTTGAATCNGCAGTNATCGACGCTGTGGTCTCATCNGTGTCATCGACAAGGCTTGCACGCCCATCGACCCGCACGGTGATATCCCCGGCCACAGGTCCGGTGAGATGCACCCGGAGTGAGTCGCCGTCTGGAACCCCAACTCGTTTACCTGCGATATACGGCATCGACATTCTGATTTCGTCTATTGACCGCTCGGCAGCTGGACCGCCCTCATGGCCAGGCAGCTCTAGCGGTGTTCGAATGTCTTGCTCGTGAACCCAGAAATCGAATACTCGGACATTCATAAAACGTCCATACGTTCCAGGGCCAACCGGGGTCATGACCGGCGTCGCAAAGTCATCGTCAGACATCGCGGAGAGTTGCGCTCGGCGCGCAGCGGTCACCGACGCAAACTTTTCAGTGAGTTGAGCACTCGAGAGCGACGACATTGCTTCGATAAGCCCTGCAATTTCCTCAAAGGGGAGGCGCTCAGCGAATTCAAGTGGCTGTCGGTCAAGCAACATCTCTTCAACGGAGATGAGGTGCATGACAACGCCGGCAACATCCCAATCAGGGCATAGCGACTGAGTTGACCATTGTTCATCTGAAAGTTCGCTCAGCAGGCCGTGCAGCGACGACCAGCAAAGATCGAGACCGTGAAGCGCAGGGTGCGTCATGACGCTGCCTCTTCATCATTTGAAGCGCCGATGGGTACCACTTTCCCACGGTTGATTGACACCCAATCTCGAGCCTCGAGATACGGACGGAATGTCGTTGCAATAGAGCGCTCATCGACCTCGGTTTTTGGATGCTGCAATTCGTAGAGGTGAGGAAATTCGGCCCACAGCGACACCGCTTCCCAGAGTCGAACAGCAGCCGCCCCGCTCGGAGGATCGAGGAGCACAGGCCCAAATAAGCAGTGGCCATCGAGATAGAGCGTGGGCACGCCGTACCCGCCTGAGGCAATCACCCGATCGTGGTCGTTTCGGACCTCATCGTGAGTTGACTCGTCGGAAATGGCCGCATCAACGATCGATGGATCAAGCCCAATTTCTTCGAGGAGGTGACGAGCGACATCTGGCTCGTGGGGTTTATGGCCATCGACATGAAGCGCCCTACCGGCCCGCGCATACCAACTGTCAAGATCATCCATCGACGTGCGGCGAAGATAGGCGCCGATCCGCATCATCGACCAACCGTATGACCACTCGCGTTCCCAAGGGTGCTTCTTGCCTTCGCGAAGGTTGACCTCCTCAAGACTGAAGAATTTCCAGTTGATCTTGAGACCAGTTTCTTCTCTTACCGAGCGAATCCACAGTGAGGTTTGGTATGCCCACGGGCACATGACATCGAAATGAAAGTCGACGCTGTCTGCTGTTTCCATATGCCGACACTAGGCGCAGGAGGGAACGTCCCTAGTGTCGAAACGGGTCGTCACCGAATGAAAACGCAGTTGTTGTACAATTTGTTAAGCGGCATTCAAGGGGGACTAATGGGTGCATCACAACGACCAGAGCTCGCGGACCGACTTGCTAATCTCGGAACGGAGACTGCGTTTGCAGTCTCAAAAGCGGCAGCCGAGTGGGCCTCTGCCGGAAACGAGGTATTCCCGTTTCATCTCGGAGATATCGACCTTGCAACACCGCGCAACATCGTCGAAGCGATGCGCGATGCAATCGATGCAGGGCACACCGGATACTGTGCTGGCGCTGGGATTGATCCGCTACGCGCCGCTCTCGCTGATGACATCGGCACGGCACGAGGGCTTCAATTCAGTCCGGAACATATTGCTGTCCAACCCGGCGGAAAACCTGTCATCACCAAGTTCATCCAGACGCTGATGAACCGCGGAGACGGTGTTCTCTTCCCAAACCCCGGCTATCCGATTTATGAAAGCCAAGTTGAGTACTTTGGCGGAACGCCGTTGCCGTACGGGTACTCGATGACGGCAACCGGGTTCGAGATCGATATGGCTCGCATCGAAGAGCAGGCCCCAAATGCCCGACTGCTCATCTATAACAATCTTCAAAATCCCCTCGGTTGTGAAAGCAGTCGAGAAGAAATGGAACGAATCGCTGAACTCGCAGTCAAACACAACCTGTGGGTGCTCTCAGATGAGGCCTANTTCGAAATGAGGTACTCAGGTTCGTCGACATCGATTGCGTCGTTGCCAGGAATGAGTGAACGAACCGTCATCTTGTACACCTTTTCAAAACGCTTTGCGATGACGGGATGGCGACTCGGATGCGCAGCAGGCCCAACGCCGGTCATCGAAGCGATTGCGAAGCTGAATACAAATGACGAGAGTTGCACCACTCACTTCATTCAACATGCGGGAGTTGCCGCGCTCCGTGACCCATCGGGCTCAATCGCATTGCTTGAAGAGTTGCGGCGTCGACGAGACGCAACTGCGAGAGGTCTTGCCGATGTACCCGGCATCGAGTTCGCCGTTCCTGAAGCAACCTTTTATCTCTTTCCCCGGGTGGCAGAGGCAATGGACTGTGTCGGCCACACAGATGTTGGCGAGTTTGCGACCGCAGCGCTCCACGAAACAGGAATGTCGTTTTGCACACGGCATCACTTCGGCCGACCACTCCCACGTGAAGATGACCGATTTATTCGGCTCGCGTATTCCGGCATCGGTGAAGAGCGCATCGAGCGCGGACTTCAACGATTTGCCGAGTGGATCGATAAAGGAGCGAAATGACTGCCCCACGCATTGTCGTCACCGGAAAAATTCCTGAGCCCGGTGTTGAGGTATTGAAAACCATCGGAGAGGTGTGGGCCTGGACCGATGACGAGCCGATTCCGCACGACATACGTGACGAGCAACTTGCGACCGCAGACGCGGTGGTCACCCTTCTCACCGACACCGTTGACGAGGCATTTCTTGACGCCGCTCCCCAGCTCAAAATCGTCGCCAATGTTGCGGTGGGCTACAACAACATCGATGTCGGGTTATGCCAAGTCCGAGGCGTGACGGTTACCAACACGCCNGGGGTGCTCACCGACGCAACCGCAGATCTCGCCATGGGTCTGCTTCTCATGGTGACACGCCGTCTCGCAGAAGGGGAGCGCCTCATCAGGTCGGAAACCCCGTGGAAATGGGGAATGTTCATGATGCTCGGCACCGGGTTGCAAGGTCGTCAACTTGGAATTATTGGCATGGGCGGAATTGGGCAAGCGCTCGCTCAACGGGCTCGCGCGTTTGGAATGCAGATCGTGTACCACAACCGAAGTGCCGTGGCGCCCGATATCGAAGCTGCCCTCGATGCTCGCCGCTGTGATCTTGACGAACTACTCGCAACATCTGATGTCGTCTCATTGAATTGCCCGTATAGCGAGCAAACACATCACCTCATCGATGCAGCTGCGTTAAGTGCAATGCGAAACGACGCAGTGCTCGTCAATACTGCTCGAGGACCGATCGTTGACGAAGCCGCCCTTGCTGAAGCGTTATCGAATGGCGTGATTGGCGCAGCTGCGCTCGATGTCTTTGAACGTGAACCCGAAGTTCNCCCCGGGCTGTTGGGTCTCGATAACACCGTGCTAGTTCCACATCTCGGATCGGCAACCGTTGAGACTCGAACTGCGATGGCGAAGCTCGCTGCCCACAATGTGGTCGGGTTCTTCGACGGCAGTGGACCAGCGACNCCTGTGACCTGACGCAGGTCTGCTGTCATTCGCTCATTAATCTTTAGTCATGAGCGGAAACTACATCCCTAGTACATGGCAATGGGTGGCTGATCAGGTCGCAGAATATGAGGCGTCGGGTGGCACCCGAGCGAATACGCTACGAGATACAGGTATTCCCGTCATCATTGTCACAATGAAAGGGGTCAAGACCGGTGCAACACGGAAAATCGCACTCATGAGAGTTGAGCACGAGGGCTGCTATTCGCTCATTGCGTCACAAGGCGGCGCACCAACGCACCCGGGTTGGTACTACAACCTTCTCGCTGACCAGTCAGTAATGATTCAAGATGGCCCTGAACCTTCGGCGTTCACCGTAAGAGAAATAGATGGCGAGGAGCGCGCTATTTGGTGGGAACGTTCGGCTGCAGTCTTTGCACCATTTCTTGAGTATGAAACAAAGGCTGCCGAGGCGGGTCGCGTCATTCCAGTGTTTGTTGCTGAGCCGGCGAACTGACTCAGCAACCCTTTGCTAAGCGAGTAATTTGAGGGCGGCATTAAATGTTGCGCTTGGACGCATCGCAGCGCTGGCAAGGTCGTCGTCCGGGCGGTAGTAGCCACCGACATCACATGGTGATCCCTGGACTGCAGCGAGCTCGGCGACGATGTCGCTCTCACCCGAGGTGAGCGCTTCGGCAACAGGGCCAAATGCTGCAGCGAGGCCAGCATCGTCGCTCTGTGCCGCAAGAGCTTGTGCCCAATACATCGCGAGGTAGAAGTGGCTGCCGCGATTATCGAGGCCACCTACCCGACGCGCCGGGCTGCGATCATGTTCGAGAACTTGGCCAGTGGCGGCATCAAGAGTCGATGCGAGAACCCCGGCCTTTGCATTGCCGGTGACCGATGCAAGGTGTTCAAACGAGACCGCTAAGGCGAGGAATTCACCGAGAGAGTCCCAACGTAGGTAGTTCTCGGCTTCGAACTGCTGCACATGTTTTGGCGCCGACCCGCCTGCGCCGGTCTCAAAGAGCCCGCCACCGTTCATCAGAGGAACGATCGAGAGCATCTTGGCGCTCGTACCTAGTTCGAGAATGGGGAAGAGGTCGGTGAGATAGTCGCGAAGGACGTTGCCGGTGACCGAGATCGTGTCTTCTCCGCGTCGAATCCGATCGACTGAAAACTTTGTGGCCTCAACCGGTGACATGATCTCGATCTGGAGGCCGTCGGTGTCATGGTCACTGAGATAACTGCGAACTTTCGCAATCAACTCACGGTCGTGAGCGCGTGACTCGTTAAGCCAAAACACAGCAGGAGCGCCAGTGGCACGAGCCCGACCAACTGCGAGCTTCACCCAGTCACGAATTGGCAAATCTTTCACGGCACACATACGCCAGATGTCACCTGTGTTGACCTGATGCGACATCAACACCGTGCCCGATACGTCGACCACCCGAACGGTTCCGGCTGATGCGATTTCGAATGTCTTGTCGTGTGAGCCGTATTCCTCGGCTTTTTGGGCCATGAGCCCAACATTTGGCACCGAGCCCATCGTCGACGGGTCGTACGCACCATGTTCACGACAGTCATCGATGACAACTTGATACACGCCGGCATAACTCGAGTCAGGAATGACCGCCTTCGCATCTTGCTGCTCGCCATCGCTGTTCCACATCTGGCCTGACGTGCGGATCATTGCCGGCATCGAGGCGTCGACGATGACGTCACTTGGCACGTGCAGATTGGTGATGCCCCTGTCGGAATCAACCATGGCAAGTGCGGGACCGTTTGCGATACAAGCAGCAATCGACGCTTCGATCTGCGACCGTTCGTCAGCTGGCACATTGTCGAGCGCGCTCAGCACAGATCCGAGACCGTTATTCGGGTTGGCTCCGGCACCCTGAAGAACGTCGCCGAACTCAGAGAACGTCTCGGAGAAAAAGGCTCGCACGGCGTGACCGAAAATGATGGGGTCGGAGACCTTCATCATCGTTGCCTTCATATGTAGTGAGAACAGCACGCCAGAAGAGCGGGCATCTTCGATTTGTGCATTGAGGAATGCCCGAAGAGCGGCAACATCCATGAAGGTGCTGTCGACAATTTCTCCTGCAAGCACTGGAACAGACTCTTTAAGGATCGACACCGTTCCATCAATTGCCTCGTGCTCAATACGAAGTGACGTGTCGGCTGCAATCGTCACCGACTGCTCGTTCGAGCGAAAATCGTCGGACGACATGGTCGCGACGTGACTTTCTGACCCAGCAGTCCATGCACCCATTGAATGCGGGTGGCTTCGGGCGTATTCCTTCACTGCCTTGGGTGCCCGTCGATCTGAGTTTCCTTCACGCAGAACCGGGTTGACCGCTGAACCTTTCACCCGATCAAAACGAGCCCGAATGTCGTGCTCTTCATCTGTTGACGGATTGTCCGGATGATCAGGGATGTCATAACCCTTTGCTTGCAACTCTGCGATCGCCGCCTTCAACTGTGGAACTGAAGCAGAAATATTCGGCAGTTTGATGATGTTGGCNGTGGGATCAGCNGTGAGCTCACCNAGNAGCNCNAGGTGATCAGGAATTNGCTGCTCTTCGGTAAGCCGCTCAGGAAAGACCGCAATGATGCGCCCCGNNAGCGAAATATCTGATGAGGTCACCCCAATCCCTGCCACGCCCGCAAATGCACGAACCACCGGCAACAACGAATATGTCGCAAGGGCAGGTGCCTCATCGGTGAAGGTGTAATCAATTGCTGCCGATTGGTCAGACATGTCGCGGAATCTCCAGTTATCAGGGGTCAGGGGGCGACCCAGGTTTGGTGTCACCCGAAAGTGAATCGGTTGTAGCCGAGGTTAGCGGAGCCGTTGGTGGCGGTGTCGGGGTGGGGTTGCGCTGCGAGGTGACAATGACGGAGAGGGCGACGATGACGAGTCCGATTGCGCCAAGTTGAATTGCAGTGAGCGCTTCGTCGAGGGCGATCCAGGCGATGAGTGATGAGACGATCGGGATCAGCAATGTAAGCGTTGACCCAATCCACAACGGGATACGGGTCAGAGACCAATTCATGAGCGAGTGGCCAAATAATCCACCGATGATGACGAGGGCCAAGAGCACTGCCCATTGATTGATGTTCGGAATCGACATGTCTTGGCCGGCCGCAAATCCGACCGGGAGGGCCACCAATGCCGTCCAGAACCCGGTGCCAAGTGTGTACTCGGTTGAGGTCAGCACNCCNGCCGATCGCTTTGACATCACGATGTAGCCNGTCCANGCGAAGAGNGCTCCNAGNGCCGCAAGGTCGCCNGCGCCGTTCCACTCGGGGTTTCCCGACGACTGGGTGATGACGACGACAACNCCAGCGATCGCAACGAANGCGGCAATGATNTCCCGAAGNCGAACTCGCTCACCAAAAAAGCGGGTTGCGATCGACAGCACAATGATGGGCTGCAACGCACCGATCGTGGTGGCGTTCACAATGGTNGTGGTCTTCACCGCAGTAAAGAACAGGACAACATCGATGCCGAGCGAGATCCCGCCAGCTGCGGAATGCTTAAGAACCCTCAGCGTGGGCTTATTGCCGCGCAGTCGTAGCACAAGAAAGATCGCGAACGAATACACCGTGAATCGATAGAACGAAATTGCGACCGGATCGAGGTCGAGCGCTTTAACGATGACTCCTGATGACCCCCATGCCGAGACCGCTATCGCCGCCCCGAAGAGTCCGAGACTGAGGGACTGCGATGACGTTATGGACTCTCTGGCATCAGATGGCACCCGGGCAGGTTACGCGCCAACAGCTTCCCAGCGAGCGTCGGGGCTTACGAGTTGAGTTCAGTGAATGCCGATCTGATGCTCTGCAATAAGTCGGGGTACTCCTCAAGAGCGAGAAAGTCGAATTCATCCTGCACGCGCTGGGGAGCCCGAAACAGGAACCCGGCATGAGCGGCACTGAGCATTGTCGTGTCGTTATATGAATCGCCGGCTGCAACGACGGTGAATTCGAGGGACCGTAACGCCTCGACTGCTCGACGCTTTTGGTCGTCGATGCGAAGCTGATAATCGGTGATCTTGTCTGCATTTGTAATGAGCTGATGGCACCAAATCGTTGGCCACCCGAGCTGTTTCATCAACGGTTGAGCGAACTGTTCGAACGTGTCCGACAAGATCAACACTTGAACTTCCGACCGTAACTCGTCGAGAAACTCCCTCGCCCCATCGAGGGGAGACAGAGTCGAAATGACGTCTTGGATCATGGACATTGTGAGGCCGTGGTCTTTAAGAATGCTGAGACGCTGCTGCATTAATACGTCGTAGTCGGGTTCATCTCGGGTGGTCCGGCGGAGTTCGTCGATCCCGGTGCGCTCGGCNAACGCAACCCATATCTCAGGGACAAGCACACCCTCCAAGTCAAGGGTGACAATGCGCTGACGNTGTTGTGTCATGNCATCAGCGTAGAGTCAGCCGGCCGTGCCGCTCCAGACGTTCCACGTGGGGCAACCCAACGCACTCGGCGCAGCAATGCAGTGTGCTCGATAGTGACCTCGGAACCGATCGGTGCCGCTGCTCGCGCATCAACAACGAACGTTTGCGTTGTTCCTAATGTCGAACGTTCAACGGTCATTTCAACAACTGCGACACCGTCATGACCCGCCCCTGTGAGNAACGCCCTNAACTTTTGTGGTGCCGTNCGCTCCTCGGGGAGNCGGACGTCGATGACAACCCCNTCCACNGANCGCCTCGCAAAGAGATCGATGAAGCCCATCACAGCGAGAGCGATACCTCCGACCAAAGGGACGAGCGCAACCTGCTGTCCAATCAACAACAACCGCTCGGTGTCACCCAGCGCTGGACTCGCGTCTCGGAGGAGCGACGTGTACCACTCGCTCGATGCAACACGTTCGAGCAACCACCGCACAGCAACGCCGACAAGCGCAGCACAGAGCCCACCCATAAGAGCCGACCGGGGGTGAGCACCCTCCCCAGGGCGCCAATCCCGGTGCACGCGAACGAGTCGAAGCGAGCCGCTGTAGTCAGACCACATCAGCGGCTCGCGACGAGAAGAGAACAGCGGCAGCTGACGAGCGACTCTGGTCGGAAGCCCGACGGCGGTTGCAAGCGCCGTGTCGGCAGAGTCACCGAGACCATGCGTTGGGTCAATAGCGCCAGACAGTTGGTCACGTTGATGCGCAAGGCGAAGGACGAGTTGACGACCCGAACCAGTCAGTATGTCAGAACTCTCAACACTTGTGCGCAGCGCATCTAGGGCTATTCGGCCTCCGGCAATTCCAAGCACGAGCCACCATAAGCGAAGGGCGAGCGGGTCAAGCGACGTAACGGCGGAGATGACTGAGCGAGCACCGATTGCGAGCCCAACCACTCCGATCAGACCCGCAACAGCAGTGATCCCAACCAGCACCCCG
>PBWL01000037.1 GCA_002727235.1 Acidimicrobiaceae bacterium | reverse complement strand
CGGACCCCGGCACCTCCCAGCTCGAAGCTTTCGCCGGCCGGCAGCACCGGTCGAGCGAGTGGGGTGGCGTCAAGGGTGCTGAGCAAGAGTTCGATATCAACCGGTTTCGTGGTGAGACCACCCCGAACCACATTGTCGCTTGACGCCATTAACTCAATACCCGTGCCAGAGACGTAGGCATGCAGGTTTCCAGCCTCGAGACGCAGTGCCTCACCGGGTTCGAGAGTGACAAGGTTGAGCAAGAGCGTGACAGCAACGCTGGGCTCACCCGGATACATCGCATCAAGACGTGAAACGAGAGCACACTCCGGGAGTGCTGATCGCGCGCACGCATTGACGATTGATTGAGCATCAAGCCGACCGAAATAAAGATCTGCAACCACCGCGTGCGGGCCGGCAGAAATCAGTCGGTCAGCAACATCATGAAGGGCTACTTTACGCAACAGGGCAACGCTGTCATCGACGGGGCGAGTTCCGCAGAGCGCAGTGAATTGTGTCGTTGCAACAAAAAGTTCTGGTTTTGGATGCGGGTCGGCAAAGTAGCCAGCAGCAAACCCGCGAGCCGCCTGCTCGGCGTCTGGATGCGTCTGCAGCGAGAGAGGATTACCCGCTGACAACAACTTCAACAAATAGGGAAGCTCGCCAGTGACGGTTTCGAGCGCGACACCATCTTCAAATGTTGCGGGCCCCCGGTGGTGAGTGCCCAACCAATATTCCGCCCACGGTTGACCATCAGGCGTAGCGCCAAGAAACTGCGGAATTGCGTCAGTCGTGCCCCAGTTGTAGTGCTGAACGACGCCGGTAATCGGCTGCATTAGGTGAACGATACTCCCGAGCAGATTTTCATTGACGGCACACCTGTCAAAACAGGCGTAGCTCATCGGGTGCGAGACCTCGAAGCGCGTCGTAATCAACCTCGACACAGCGATAGCCACGAGATTCTGCGAGCACTCTGGCCTGGGGCTTGATGACCTGGGCAACAAACATGCCACGAACATCTCCCAGCGATGAGTCGAGATGGAGGCGTTCGATATAACGGCTGAGCTGCTCTACACCATCGATTTCACCGCGACGTTTCACCTCGATGGCAACCACGCCATCGTCAGCGTCGCGACAGACGAGATCAACCGGTCCGATCGCAGTTGGATATTCGCGACGGACGAGTCGCAGACCGTCCTCCATCACCTCAGGTGAGGCGGCGAGTAGTTCTTGCAGGTGGGACTCAACGCCGTCTTTGGTGAGTCCTGGATCTTCACCAAATTCGTGTGAGACTTCATCGAGTACTTCTGCGAGATTGATCGTGAGTGTTTCACCTTTTGGGTTGGTCACGACCCAGTGATCGCCATTGTCAGTGAGGGTGTTTGGCGAGTTCATCCAGTTGAGTGGTTTATACGCACCACCGTCAGCATGAATTGCTACGCACCCGTCTGCCTTCACCATGATGAGTCGAACAGCTTCGGGAAGGTGAGCAGATAAACGGCCGACATAATCGACCGAGCACCGAGCAATAAGAATTCGCACGCAATGAAACTAGACGTTCGCCGAACGTCGCGTGCGCTCAACGTGTGAGCGCATTCGCTTCTGAATGAGTTCTCTGCGCTCTTGAAGTTCTCTATACGTGAGGCGATCGGTCGACANGTCGACGCCAAAGCCGGCTTTCACGCTGTCGAGNTTNACCTGCATATTNGCTGCGTCAATTCCGATNTCNGTCATGAGACGNTCNCCATGGCGTGACGCAAACATCATTGAAATNNTNGCNACNTCNGCNAGGAGGTCAAGGTCGGGTGCAAGTCGNGCNATCGCTCCGTCAAGGAACACCATGTTTTTNACNTANAGCATGAGTTCTTTCGGAAGGCGAGCACCATACGACAGCAGGGCCTTCACCACNCGCTGTACCTCGGCAACCATTTCNTCGCCGCTGAGAGTCGTCGGGTCGATNGGCGCTTCGTCNAGACGAAGGTCGTGAATGACNGCTTGAAGGTCGGTGTCGAGAGGNAGAGCGCCAAGGTCACGAAGAGCAGCCATCTGNCCGGTGAGATCATTAGTGGTGGCGGTCATCATGAGTCGAAGGAANGCCCGNCGGCGATCATCNTCTANGCGGGCAGTNATACCAAAGTCGAGAAGAGCGGTGCGCCCATCGGGAAGGACGAAGAGGTTTCCGCCATGNAGGTCACCATGNAAGATGCCGTGNATCANNGCTCCCTCCATGAACGCAACCATTCCGGTTCTAATGACATCTTCGGTGTCAATGCCGGCGTCTTGCATTCCGGTGACATCATCAAAATTGAAACCATCGATTCGCTGCATGACGAGCGTCCGAGTCGTCACCAGTTGCGGGTGAGGGCGAGGAACGACATATCGGGTTTGACCAAGATCGTTGAGCACCTTGGCAACATCAATCATGTTCGCCGCTTCGAGACGGAAGTCGAGTTCTTCAACAATGGTCTCTGCGAACAGCTCGACGAGAGCGGGAGGATTCGCGAGTGCAGCAACCGGAATTCGACCGACGAGGTGTGGGGCAAGCCACGCCATCACCTTGAGATCGGTACGAACGAGGCGAGAAACATCGGGTCGTTGCACCTTGATCACGACTTCGGTGCCGTCAAGCAGGGTTGCCCGGTGGACCTGGGCGATTGACGCAGCTGCAAGTTCTGTCGAATCGATTGACTGGAATACCTCGTTGAGTGGTCGACCAAGGTCGCGTTCAATGGTGCGCTTCACCACATCGAAGTTCTCGGCGGGCACCTGGTCACGACATTTTTTGAACTCGTCGACGAGTTCTCCGGGGAACAATCCGTCGCCAGAAGAAATGATTTGAGCCAACTTGATGTACGTCGCTCCGAGTGACTCGATTGCACTGCGGAGGCGACGGGACAGATCGGCGCGTGATGCTTCTGTGGAAGAGAAGCGACGAAGGCGTTTACGCACCCACCAGTTTCCGACAGCCCATCCCATGCGGCCGACTACGACGAGCATTCGACCGACATTGGGAACTTTCCCCGGACGAGTCAGCTTTGGAACTTCAGCCTTTGCCTGATCACGAACAACGTCGAGACCCCTCGACCACGCAATTGAGTCGGCGCTGAGCACCCACGGAGCCGTCTCGGTGAAGGCGGCCCATTCGCAATCTGCGGGTAGAGCGTCGTGAGAAAGTTCGGGGGATTGGTCGTCGGTGACGGTCACTCAAGTTATTCTGCCGACTGAGACGTCGCCGGTCATGTCGTGCTCAGAACTTTGTGATGTATCTAAAACTTTGGCGGTCGACGCTCAAGAAATGCCGCAATGCCTTCTCGGTACTCATCGGTACCCATTGCTGCATCGAGAAGATCCTTCGATTCGGCTACCGACGCCGCAGGATCACCTCGCAAGACGTCTTCGTGGAGTTGCCGTTTCGCGTGCGCAACTGCGAGAGGGCCGGTGGTGGCGGCAAGAAGATGCCCGTATGCCACCGCCGCGTCCAAGGTGGTCTCGCCGTCGGGAAGCACTTCGTTCCANAACCCCCAGTCGGCCGANTCAGCAACGGTNANGACNCGGCCCGAGAGCAAAAGGTCGGCGGCTCTGGTGGTGCCAATGAGCCGTGGAAGAGTCCACGACAAGCCGTATTCGGCAGGAAGACCGAGTTTGGGTGCCGCCGTCGTGATCTTTGCAGGAGCCGAACCAAAGCGAAGGTCACAGAAACAGGCAAGAGCGAAACTCACCCCGGCTACCGATCCGTTCACCGCAGCGATAACCGGAAGCCGATAGCCAAACATCCACGAGAGATCCTCATCAAATTCTTGACGAAGTTGTCCCCCCGGACGAACAACATCGTTCGCAAGGCCGGTGTCATAAGAGCCNCGTTCGGCGTGGTCACCGAGGGCTTGCGAGTCNCCCCCGACTGAGAAGGCTGGNGGGGTTCCGGTGACCACCACCGCNCGAACATCNTCNAGCGTCTCGATGTGGCGCATCACGGCNAAGAATTCCCCGTGCATNGTGCCATTCCAGGCGTTCGCTCGATGAGGTCGATGCAGTTCAACAATGGCTACCGGTCCNTCGAATCGATACCGAATCGCTCGCAGGTCATCCGANGNAGGGAATTCTGTTGCGCTCATCCCCACAAGGCTCGCAGAACCGGATCAGCAAGTTCGGGTCGGCACACGATGAGGTCNGGAAGCCACGCNTCTCGGCCGTTGTAGATGATTGGNGAGCCATCGATTCTGCTGACGTGGAGTCCTGCTGCTTGAGCAACGGCAGCTGGCGCAGCGGAATCCCATTGATACATGCCACCGTCGTGCACGTAGATATCAGCGGTGCCAGTGATCACCGCCATCGTCTTTGCNCCAGCCGAACCGAGCCGCAGAGCATCGCAGTCGAGTCCGCGGGCAACCCAGTGCGCAGATGGAGGCGCCTGGTTTCGGGACGTGATCAAGATGGGCCGCGGCCGAGTTATGTCGGGCAGAACTGGCGCAGGGTCCATTGCGAATNCCTGCCTGAGCGCCGGCAGTGAAACTGCGCCTGCCACGAAATGGTCGTCGTGCCACAGCGCAATATGAACAGCCCAATCAACTCGATCGCGCTCGGCAAATTCACGNGTNCCGTCGAGTGGGTCAATAATCCACACCCGTCCNCCGGAAAAGCGGCGCGGATCTTCACGGCCCTCNTCNGACAGCACAGCATCATCAGGCCTCAGCGCCCGAAGTTCATTCATCAGAAAACTTTGAGCGGCATCATNACCTGCATCTTTTACCGACCAGTGGTTTAAGCCTTGGGCGAAGAGGTCGGCGCGGGTGCGCACGAGCAATTCGCCGGCCTCGACGGCAAGACGCGTCGCGAGTTCTTGATCGCCTTCAGCGGCGGCCGTCGACATTACGCGAGTTTCTTGTACTTGATTCGTTGTGGCTGGTCTGCGCTCACGCCGAGTTCTTTGCGGCGGAACTCTTCATATTCAGAGAAGTTGCCTTCAAACCATCGAACTTGGCTGTCGCCTTCAAAGGCAAGAACATGAGTCGCAATGCGGTCGAGGAACCATCGGTCGTGAGAAATGACCACGGCACAGCCAGGGAATGACTCTAACCCTGTTTCGAGTGCGCGAAGTGTGTCGACATCGAGGTCGTTTGTTGGTTCGTCAAGGAGCAGAACATTGCCGCCCGACTTGAGAAGTTTCGCAAGATGCACTCGGTTTCGTTCACCACCAGACAGCTTTCCGACCGGCTTCTGTTGATCGGTGCCTTTGAAATTGAAACTTGCGACATAGGCACGTCCGTGCACCTCGCGATTACCAACGATCACATGATCATCACCGCCGGTGATCTCTTCGTAGACCGTGCTTTCCGCATCAAGGTCATCACGGTTCTGATCGACGTAGCTCATCTGCACCGTTGACCCGATGGTGATGTCGCCATCATCAGCAGCTTCGAGGCCTGCAAGCATACGGAACAACGTGGTCTTACCAGCACCGTTAGCACCGATGATGCCGACAATGCCTGCAGGAGGAAGCGAGAACGAAAGGTCTTCAATGAGCAGTCGCTCACCGAACCCTTTTGAAAGACCCGAGACTTCAATCACGGTGTCGCCGAGACGTTGACCTGGCGGGATTGCAATCTCGAGGCGATTCGAGGTGTCGCGATCGGCTNCGGCCTCTGCGTGCAGTTTTTCGTATGCCGCGAGCCGCGCCTTGCCCTTCGCCTGGCGCGCTTTTGGTGCCATGCGCACCCAATCGAGTTCTCGCTCAAGGGTTCGACGGCGAGCCTCGTTTGACTTCTCCTCTTGTGCAAGTCGAGCCTGTTTTTGCTCGAGCCAACTGGAGTAGTTCCCCTCGAACGGGATACCGCGCCCCCGATCAAGTTCGAGAATCCACTGTGCGACGTTGTCGAGGAAGTAACGGTCGTGAGTGATTGCGACAACGGTGCCGCTGTAATCCTGCAAGAACCGCTCTAGCCAATAGACACTCTCGGCATCGAGATGGTTTGTGGGCTCGTCGAGGAGCAGCAGGTCAGGCCGGCTCAGCAACAGACGGCACAATGCGACACGTCGACGCTCACCACCGGACAGTGTGCTGACATCGGCATCGTCGGGTGGGCAACGAAGCGCATCCATCGCGATCTCGACGTTTCGATCAAGGCTCCACGCATCGGCAGCGGCGATCTTGTCTTCGAGTTCAGCTTGCTCTTTGCCGATCTTGTCGTAGTCGGCGTCTGGGTCAGCCCATTTCGCCATAACCTCGTTGTAACGATCAATGAGCGACTGAACCTCGGCAACGCCATCCATGACGTTGCCCCGGACATCTTTATTGGGGTCAAGTTTTGGTTCCTGAGCGAGGTAACCAACAGTGAACCCAGGCGTGAGTCGAGCTTCACCGGAGTAGCCATCGTCAAGCCCCGCCATGATTTTCAACAGACTCGACTTACCCGAACCGTTCGATCCGATAACGCCGATTTTTGCCCCGGGGTAGAACGACAGCGAGATGTTCTCTAGCACCGTCCGATCGGGCGGGTAGTGGCGGGCAAGTTTGTAACAGGTGTAAATGAACTCATGAGCCATGCGTTCTTGAGGCTAACGCCGTCGCTCAGAGCCACGCCGCTCGAAGCGACCTTGCCGGAAGTCACATCAGCGGTAGGTGGGTTCGAGTGGCATCGTTATGCCCGAGTAATACGATGTGTACATGACACCTGATGTTGTCGATTTCACAGCAGCAGACGCTCCTGAGCGTTTCACTGAGAGCCTTCGAACCACTGGATTCGCCGTTGTGACGAATCACCCGTTGTCGTGGGAACTTGTGCAAAGCCTCTACGCCGAGTGGGAAGAATTCTTTACGAGCGGCGCAGCCGAGGCATACACGGTCGGCCCCGACAACCAAGAGGGGTATTTCCCGCCAAAAATTGCCGAAACGGCAAAAGGCAGAACCGTCCGAGATCTCAAAGAGTTCTTTCACGTGTACCCGTGGAGCGACAAGTATCCGTCAGAGGTCTCCGATGACGCGATGAGATACCGAGATATTGCCACCGATGTGGCGTCGACTCTGCTGGGTTGGGTTGATGCGAATATCCCGTCGGAAGTCGCTGAAAAGCTCTCGCGGCCGGTCGCCGACATGCTCACAGGAAACTCCCGTACCCTGCTGCGGATTTTGCGGTATCCGCCGCTCGAAAGTGACGCACCCGAAGGAGCCGTGCGTGCCGCGGCCCACGAAGACATCAATTTGTTGACCGTGCTTCCAGCCAGCAACGAGACAGGACTCGAACTGTTAGGCGCAGACGGAGAGTGGTACGAGGTTCCCTGCGACCCCGGATCGATTGCAGTGAACTGTGGGGAGATGCTCGATCGCGCAACGGAGGGTTACCTACCGGCGACAACACACAGAGTGGTGAACCCAACCGGAGAGGCTGCACACCGTGCTCGTATGTCGATGCCGTTGTTCCTCGCTGCTGCCGATGATGTCATCATCACCGACGGTCGAACCGCAGAAGAACTGCTCGCCGAACGAATCGCAGAACTCCGAAGCCAAGATTCCTCAGATTGATTTCGCGCCAGTACGCTTGCCAGCGTGTCGGAACCCCCCGCAGCATTTGGAGCCAACTCATGGCTCGTCGAAGAAATGTACGAGCGTTTCTGCGCAGACGCTGATTCGGTTGGAGACTCGTGGAAAGAGTTCTTTTCTGATTACAGGCCAAACGGCCAAACGGCAGTAGGGACAACCACACCTACTTCGACACCGTCGCCGTCGGCCGACGCGGTTACTCCGGCGCCCGCCGCTTCTGCGACACCGCAGCCTGCGAGCGTCTCGCACACAACGACACCTGCCAGCAATGGTGACGCTCCCGAAGTCGGCACACCGATTCGCGGCGTCGCAGCACGAATCGTCGAGAACATGAAGAACAGTCTCTCGGTGCCGACCGCGACAAGCTTCAGAAATGTGCCAGCGAAACTGCTAGAGGTCAACCGTAAGGCAATTAACTCGTACCGCGAGCGCACCGGACAGGCAAAGGTCAGCTTTACCCACCTCATCGGCTACGCAATCGTTAGGGCGATCGCAGATGCCGCTCCCAACATGCGAAACGGGTTTGTGGAGGGCGCAGATGGGAAGCCTCACCTCATCAAGGCAACATCGGTCAACATGGGCCTCGCCGTCGATGTCGACAAGGGCGACGGAACGAGATCGCTCGTTGTGCCCGTGCTTCGTGATGCCGACACCATGTCGTTTGCGGGCTTCCTCGCCGCCTACGAAGAGATCATTCGGAAAGTTCGCAACAACAAACTCACCGTCGACGACTTTCAGGGCGCAAACATCACCCTGACGAATCCGGGAACGATCGGAACCGTGCAGTCAGTTCCTCGGTTGATGCCCGGTCAAGGCGTCATCGTCGGAGTCGGCAACATTGATTACCCGGCAGAGTTTGAAGGTGCCGACCGAACAAACCTCTCGTCGCTGGGAATTTCTAAGGTCGTAACCGTCACCAGCACCTACGACCATCGCATTATCCAAGGAGCCGAGTCTGGGCTCTTTTTGAAGCGTGTTCACGAGTTGCTGCTCGGAGAGCACAACTTTTATGTCGATATTTTCCACGCCCTTGAGATTCCGTATGAGGCGGTTGAGTGGGAAAACGACACCAATCCGATCGACCGTGAAGAGGCGATGCTCGCCAAGCAAATGGCAGTTGCAAAACTCATTCGCGTCCACCGGGTGCGTGGCCATCTAATGGCCGACCTCGACCCACTGAAATGGAAAGCGCCCCGAACCCCGAAAGAACTCGATCCCGCAACCTACGGCTTGACTATCTGGGACCTTGACCGTGAATTCTTGACCGACAATGTCGGTGGCAAACCAAAGATGCGTCTTGGCGATCTACTCAGCGTTCTGCGCGATGCGTATTGCAGCAAGATCGGCGTTGAGTACATGCACATTCAGAACACTGAAGAACAGGAATGGATGCAAGCTCGCCTTGAAGGTTCGCCTGTTCAGTTCGAGCATGATGAGAAACTTCGGATTCTTGAGCGACTCAATGCGGCGGAGGCCTTCGAACGCTTTCTCGCAACGAAGTACGTCGGCACAAAGCGGTTTGGCATTGAAGGCGCGGAGAGCGCCATCCCGATTCTTGACACCATCTTGTCGAGCGCTGCCGAGGCAAACCTCGATGGGGCTGTGATTGGTATGGCCCACCGGGGTCGCCTCAACGTGTTGTCGAACATCATGGGCAAGAGCCACGAAGCCATTTTTGCCGAGTTCGAGGGGCACCTCGATCCGAGCACTGTGCAAGGTTCCGGCGACGTGAAATACCATCTCGGCGCCACCGGGCACTACACGAGCCCGAGCGGCGCGCATATCGATGTCGAACTTGCGGCAAACCCAAGTCACCTTGAAACCGTCAACCCGATCGTGATGGGAATCGCCCGATCACGCCAAGATCGAATTAATCCTCCGCTTTCGTACTCTGTTCTGCCGCTGCTCGTTCACGGAGATGCCGCGTTCGCAGGCCAGGGCATCGTCGCTGAATGCTTGGCGATGAGCGATATCAGTGGATACCGCGTCGGTGGCACCATTCACCTCATCATCAATAATCAGATCGGGTTCACGACCGCTCCCCAGTTCGCACGGTCATCGCTGTACTGCTCCGATGTTGCGAAGTCGATTCAGGTTCCAATTTTCCACGTGAACGGTGACGACCCAGAAGCGTGCGCTCGAGTGGCACAACTCGCATGGGAATATCGGCAGACATTCCAGAAAGATGTCGTCATCGACATGGTCTGCTACCGGCGACACGGTCACAACGAAGGTGACGACCCGAGCTACACCCAACCACTCATGTATCGGGCGATCGCCGAACGCAGAAGCGTCCGAAAGCTGTACGTCGAAACCTTGGTGACCCGAGGCGACATTGACGTCGATGAAGCAGAGCAGGCACTTACCGACTTCCAAACAAAATTGCAGGCCGCGCTCGACGAAACCCGGTCAAAAGCCACCGAACCGTTTAAAGCGCCACCACCACCGAACCCGATTGGGGTCCTTCCTCCGATCCCAACCGGAGTTGATCGGCCAGTGCTCGACCGGGTGTTCAACCGCTTGACCGACTACCCCGAAGGGTTCACGCCACACCCGAAACTTGCAAAGCAGTTCGAGGGTCGTCAGCAACTCTTCGAAGAAAGCGGAGAAATCGACTGGGCCACCGGTGAGGCTCTTGCGATTGGCTCGCTCCTTCTCGACGGTCGCTCTGTGCGACTCGCAGGTGAAGATTCCCGCCGCGGAACGTTCAGCCAGCGCCATGCATCACTCGTCGATTACGAAACCGGTGAACAGTGGATTCCACTTGACACACTCACCGACGAAGACTCCAAGTTCTGGGTGTACGACTCGTTGCTGAGCGAGTATGCAGCGCTCGGGTACGAATATGGGTACGCGCAGGCAAACCCATCAGCGCTCGTGATGTGGGAGGCGCAGTTTGGCGACTTCATCAACGGTGCCCAGATCGTGATCGATCAATATCTCGTCGCAGCTGAAGACAAATGGGACCAACAGAACGGACTCGTGCTCCTCCTCCCGCACGGTTACGAAGGTCAGGGACCAGAACATTCCTCGGCGCGAATTGAACGCTTCCTTATTCTGGCGGCCGAAGACAACATCCAGTTGTGCAACGCAACGACAGCTGCGCAGTACTTCCATCTGCTCCGCCGGCAAGTACACAGCGAGCGGCAGACCCCTCTGGTGATCTTCACACCGAAGCAGGGGCTTCGGATGCGCCAAACCCGCTCGCACATCGACGAACTGACCACTGGGTCGTTCAAAGAAGTCATCGACGACCCGCACGTGGAAGATAGAAATGCGGTGCAACGCATCGTGTTCTGTTCAGGGAAGGTCGCCTGGGATGCCATGGCTGAACGAGACCAGCGCAATGCCCCGGTAGCGGTAGTGCGCGTTGAGCAGTTGTACCCCCTCCCAACCGAGCAGATGTTTGGTGTGCTGGAGTTCTATCCGAACGCCCGTGAAGTCGTCTGGCTCCAAGAAGAACCAGAGAATATGGGAGCGTGGAAGTTCATCGAGCACCGGTTCTGGAGAGTGAAAGAGCGCGGGTACGACTTCCGTCATGTCGCCCGCTTCGAATCGGGCAGTCCAGCGACCGGATCAAAGACAGTGCACGATCAAGAGCTCGCCGATCTCATGGACGCTCTGTTCTCCGGCCTCTAAGGCCACTCAGCGAACCAACACGGTCTGTCGGCGACTAGCGTTTCACTATGCGCCACAGGGGCCGGCGATGAGCAACCCACAGATCTCTACACGACAGGAGCTCATTGACCACGTCGTCACGGCGAGCAACTCGGGCTCGGCAGAAATGGTGCTCGAGGTGGTGCAGAGGGTTGCACCGGAACTGGTTGACCGATTGCTGCACGTCGAAATAGCGAGCCCTGCAACAACTGCGCTCGGATCAGGAATCGGGGCATCACCGGGTGCGGCTTCTGGCGAGATCGTGACATCAGCTGCGCATGCTCTGCAGAAATCTGATGAGGGTCGGTCGGTCATTCTGGTGCGGCCGGTGACCACACCCGACGATGTGCTGGGAATGCAGGCATCGGTCGGGATCGTCACCATGCACGGAGGAATGTCGAGTCACGCTGCGGTTGTGGCTCGACGGTGGGGAATTCCCGCCGTCGTCGGGTCATCTGATGTCGAGGTTGACGGCTCGACGGTGACGATACACGGCGTCGAATTCACCGAAGGCGACATCATCTCGATCGACGGTCGCGCCGGAACGATCTATCGAGGAGCAATCGATACCGATCAACAGCAAGTCCCCCCTGAGTTGTGGCAACTGCTCGATTGGGCTGACACCATCACCAACGGAGTCGTATCGATCCGTGCCAATGCAGATACCGGACGCGATGCTCAACGGTCGCTCGAGCACGGGGCAGTCGGTATCGGGCTTTGTCGAACCGAGCACATGTTTCTCACCGATGATCGACTGCCGATCATGCGGTCGTTCATTCTCAGTGACGACGCCGAAACCCAAGAGGGCTTCCTGAACGACCTCGAGCAGGCGCAAGAGCGTGACTTCGACGAACTGCTCGATGTCATGGGGGAGCGTCCGGTCACCATTCGACTTCTCGACCCGCCGCTGCATGAGTTTTTGCCGGAAGCAGATGAACTTTTTGTCAGCCACGGAGCGGGTGAGTTGAATGACGAACAGAACGAACTTCTTGACGCTGTCGTGAAGCTTCGTGAAGTGAACCCCATGCTTGGAACCCGTGGTGTACGCCTCGGCGCGGTACGTGCAGGACTGTACGAGGCTCAGGTGCGCTCCCTGTGTCGGGCGGCTCTCAGCGCACTCAGTGGTGGCTGCCGTCCGAAGATTGAGGTCATGATTCCGCTTATCAATGATCCGGCTGAGTTCAGGCTCGCCCGAGAGTGGGTGCGAGGCGCGCAAGCCGAGGTTGACTCCGAGGGGATGCTCAACGATTCATTGACGGTTGGAGCGATGATTGAGACCCCCCGGGCCGCATTGCTTGCGCGTGAGATCGCTCAAGATGCTGATTTCTTTTCGTTCGGAACCAATGACCTCACTCAGATGACCTTCGGACTCAGTCGTGATGATGTGGAGGCTCGACTGTTGCCTCGATACCGATCGCTTGGCCTCATCGACGACAACCCGTTCGAAGTGCTTGATCAGGTTGCGGTTGGAACTCTCATCGCCACTGCGATCTCAGATGCCCGAAACGAGAGGCCTTCAATCAACATTGGCGTGTGCGGCGAACACGCCGGCGAACCCGGTTCGATTGCGTTCCTCATTGGTGCAGGTTGCACCTCGCTGAGTTGCTCTCCGTATCGGGTGCCGGTCACTCGACTTGTGGCTGCACAAACGGTGCTGCAGTCGGGTTCGACTGTCGTGAGTGGAGAGTCGTTCTTTCGTGCCGCCTCGGCGACGGCGAACGCCCAAACCGAATCGCCCCCAAACCAAACAACTGACGGAGGGGTTGACGTCGAGTCGATCACCGACATCGATGTCCTTCGTGTGCTGCGTCTACGAGGATTCGCAACGGGCGACGGGCTTCGGCAGAGTATCGGTGTCGACCCTTCCCAAGTTGTCGAGCGTCTCGTCGCCGACGAGCAGGTGAATTTCATAGAAGCCCGCAACATGTACATGCTCGCACCGAGCGGAAGGTCTCGTATCGACGATCACCTTGCGGCTTCTGATCCAATCACCGAAATGAGCGACGCCTACGAATCATTTCTGTCTTTGAATACCGAGTTCAAACAGGTCTGCACCGACTGGCAGGTTCGTGATGGAGAACCAAATTCCCATGACGATGACGACTATGACGCAGCATGCATTGCACGGCTTCGCGACTTGTACATGCGATCAGAGCCGGTGATTTCCGAGCTAGCAACTGCCGTGCCTCGTCTCAACTTGTATCGACGCCGACTCCTTGAAGCATTGACCGCGATTGATGACGGGCAGTCACAACGTTTCACCGGTGTGATGTGCGAGTCATTCCACGATGTGTGGATGGAACTTCACGAAGATCTCATCGTGATGCAGAAGATCGACCGCGTGAGCGAGGGCAGTTTTTAGACCTCAGTCGGTAACGAAAGAGCTCACCGCAACGAGATACCAAGGAACCCTTCGAGCTCTCCGAGTGCTTGGTCAGCTGACACGACTTTGATGGTCGCCATCCCCATTGCACGAGCAGTTTTGAGATTGATGCCGAGGTCATCGAGAAACACAACTCGGTCGGCCTCGACCCCTGCGGTCTCGCATGCGAGGGTGTAGAAGCCGAGCTCAGGTTTACGAACTCCGACCTTCGAAGATTCGATGACGTGGTCAAAGATCTGCATTGCTGAAGAGACGTCAGAGCGATCTTCGACTGAACGATTGACATTATTGGTGAGACATGCCTGGGTGAATCCGTTCTCGCGAATGACATTGAGCGCGTTCATCATCTCGGGCCGAACGTTGCCGTAGAGGCAGCCAAGGACGTCTGCCCCTGGAACTCGATGGCCAAGCGCCTCAGACTCTGCAGCAAACAGATCATTAAAGACCTCAGCTGAGATCTCTTGTCGTTCAATCTGAGCCCAGGCATTGCTATCGGGATTATGGGTGTTCACCCCGCGAATGAAGTCCTTCGGAATTCCATTGGCGGCCTCATAGGCGTTGAAGGCATCAAATGGGCTTGTCGTGATCACCCCTCCAAAGTCCCAAAACACTGCATCAAATGGCCGATCTGACATGTTGCCTCCGAGAAAGACGTGGGGTTAGACAGACCCGACTCTACGATGAAGGTTGCGTTGCGGTGTAGTCCGCTCCCGATGCGTGGTCAGAGTTGGCCAGCACGGAGGGGCTACATGGAGATGCGTGCGGGCTTCCCCGCTCATAGCCCGAGTGCTTCGGGATGAAGAGGATTTTCATGACAACATCATCGGCAGCCCATTACGTGGTTGACGGCTCAAATATCGCTACCGAAGGTCGGTCGCGGCCAAGCCTCGAACAACTTCAAGAGGCGGTAACCACATTTATGGCAGACCACCCTGACGCAATGATCACCGTGGTGGTCGATGCGACCTTCGGTCACCGAATCGATGCTTCTGAACGCCCCGAATTTGATGAGGCCGTAGCGAACAACGAACTCGTTGCTCCTCCTGCAGGAGCGATTGGTCGTGGTGACGCATTCGTGCTCACCATCGCTGATCGCGCTGGGGCATCGGTGCTGTCGAATGATTCCTTTCAGGAATTCCACGGTGACTACGAATGGCTGTTCGACGAAGGGCGACTCGTCGGAGGGAAGCCGGTACCGCACGTCGGATGGGTATTCGTCGAACGGACACCTGTTCGCGGGCCGGTGTCGCGAAAGGCGACAAAGAAATCGAGCGCACCAGCAACCAGCTCTCGTCGAACGGCAAGTAAGCGGGCGAGCGAGCCCATGCCAGTGCCGAAGAATCCGCCGCCCGGTGCGACAACTCGCACGGCGAGTAGCACGAAGCGCGCGTCGTCGACCGGGGAGGCCCGTAAGGCGGGGGAGCCGGTGAACGATCTCATCCCATTCCTTGAATTTGTCGAATCATCTCCCGTTGGCGCCCGTGTAGCTGGAGTGATTGATCGTTACTCATCTCACGGCGCGTACGTGGCGGTGGGCGACGTGAGTGTGTATGTGCCGCTCAGATCGATGGCAGATCCGCCGCCGAAGAGCGCGAGAGCTCACGTGAAGATTGGTGAGCAGGTCGACGTGACCATCGTTGGATTTGTTGCCGAACGTCGGAGCGTCGACGGAGCCTTTGATGGCGGCATCGCGAAAGAGACCGCACGAGAAGAAGAGTCGTCAGAGCAGTCTGTGCCGGCAAGGTCGAAGCGAGCAGCATCGAACGCCCCGAAAACCAGCACTTCGAAAACTGCGGTGAAGACGCTGGCGAAGAAGGCGCCAGCAAAGAAGGCGCCAGCAAAGAAGGCGCCAGCAAAGAAGGCGCCAGCAAAGAAGACCTCAGTGAAGAAGGCGCCAGCAAAAAAGGCAGCAGTAAAGAAGGTCGCAGCCAAGACGCCAACGAAGAAGGCTGCAGCAAAGAAATCTGCAGCGAGCGCAAAGAAGGTCACCGCAAAGAACGCAGCGCCGAAGAACGCTGCCACCAAAACAACCGCGGCAAAGAAAACTGCGACAACGAAAGTTGCAACGTCGAGTCGTTCACGTAAGGCTGACGAGGCATGATTCGACTCGCCACGTGGAATGTGAACTCGCTTAAAGCTCGTCTCGAACGGGTGACCGAGTGGATTGAAGATGTCCAGCCAGATGTGCTGTGCCTGCAAGAAACCAAAATGGCTGACGACGCGTTCCCCGGTCTTCATTTTGAGGCAATGGGGTACGAGTCTGCTCACTATGGGCAGGGCCGCTGGAATGGAGTTGCGATCATCTCCAAAGTCGGTCTCGCCGATGTCGTCACCAACTTCGCGGGAGATATCGAGCCCGATCCCGATGCTCGCATCATCACCGCAACTTGTGCTGACATCAGAGTGTCATCGGTGTACGTCCCCAATGGCCGAGCGGTTGATGACCCCCATTACGAGTACAAGTTGTCCTGGCTCGACCGTTTGCAACAGCACTTGCAGATCGATACGTCACCCGGACGCGATGTCATCGTCACCGGCGATTTCAACATTGCGCCAACCGACGCTGACGTGCATGACCCGAACAAACTTGCAATGTCGACCCACGTGACCGAGGCTGAACGGTTGCGACTCACCGCGCTCGAACAGTGGGGACTTTCTGATCTTTTTCGTCACCACCATGAAGGGGAGCGACTGTTCTCATGGTGGGACTATCGCTCTGGTGACTTCCATATGGGTCGAGGTCTTCGCATCGACCTCATTATGGGGTCGCCATCGATGGTTGATCGCAGCAACTTCGTCGTCGTCGACCGGAATGCCCGTAAAGGGCCTTCTCCGAGCGATCACGCCCCGGTCGTCGTCGATCTCACGTAGTTCCTTCTAGTCAATGAGAGCCGTCTGGAGGCTCGGAAACAGCGTTGTGCACGTGAGATCGCCCCAACCGGTGATTTCGTTGAGACGTTCAGCGCTCGCAGGTTGCGCTTCAGCGATACGACGCATCATCCGGTCGCTACAGATTTCTTCAGGCAGAATTCCAGACCGAACCGCGGTCATTTGCCGCCACTCAGCGAGGCGACGGAGGGCATCTCGGCTTGTCGACGCTGCTGATGTGCTCATCGCCTCGGAGAGTTCGGCTGACGGTCCGGTGATCGCTGGCTCAACGAGGTCGAGTTGAGCCAAAAATGGTGTCACCGATCGTCGGTATCCATTGCGCCGCTCTGCCCACGAAAGATGGCATTCACTGGTGGCTCGAGTGATCGCAACATAGAGCAACCGTGCCTCTTCAAGGGTTTCCTCTTTGGTCGTTGCGCTTCGATGAGGTACCGAGCCCGTTTCAGCTGCAGCAACCCACACGCGCTCCCATTCCCGGCCCTTCGCCGCATGAAATGTCAGAACCTCAACGCCACCGCCTTGCTGAAACCCGAATGGATCGGCTGTTGTCATCCAGGTGGCAAAGGTCGCGCCGGTGCCATCTGGTTGCTCTCGCAAATACTCAAGGGCAACGGCGGCAACCTGTCGAGACGACACGGTTTCGGCTGGCCCAGACTCATCGCCAGCGAGAGCACCAGCATCATCGTCAAGGATGTCATGAGCCCACGAACGCAAGGCCGAGGGCGATGAGATTCGTCGAGCCTCATCGAGAGCCCTTCTGCCGGACGAATCTCCTCGAAAACCACGGGACCGAACCTCGACCCCAGCAGCGGTGAGTGCACGTTCAATTCGCGTACAGTGCTGATGGGTTCGTGCGAGCACCGCAATCTCGCCATGACGAATTGCATGCTGTCCGGCCTCAGCGATGGAGCGGGCAATCCTTTGCGCCTCGTCACCTTCATCGGCGTAGGCCGTCAATGTGGGAACCGGTCCGTCGGGTTGGCTTGAGCGTAAGTCTGCTGGCAGCTCGGCATGTGAAAGCACATGAACACCGGCGTTCACAATCTGAGGTGTGCATCGGTGGTTGACCGGTAAGCGAATGACCTCAACGCCAGGGAAGCGGTCGTCAATTTGCACAAGCAATTCGGGGTCGCTGCCATTGAAGCCGTAAATCGACTGCGCAGGGTCACCAACGATGAAGAGATCGTCGGCGCCGGGGGTCCGCAAGGCTGAGAGAAAGCGCTGCTGGATCGGCGTTAGGTCTTGTGCCTCGTCGACATGGATATGCCTGAAGCGCCAACGAATAGCTTCGGCATATGACGAGTCACGCTCAAGGTCGTTCGCGCTTCGCACGAGGAGATCATCGAGGTCGAGCACACCTCGCAAAGACTTCTCCTGCTCATACGCAGCCAACGCCTCGATGATGCGGGCAGCCTTCGAGGGAGGTTGACGTCGAGATCTCGCCACCGACGAGTAGGTGTCAGCAGTAATGCCGCAAGCGCTCGCCCACGACATCTCTGTGAGAATGTCATCAAGATATTCGCGCGACGTGTTGAGCGCAGCGGACATGAGACGCGGTCGATCATCGACGACTGTTGGCATCGGTCTGCCTTCGTCAGCCCATCGTTGACGAAGGAGCCCTAACGCAACCGAGTGGAACGTTCCGGCTTCGATGCGTTCGCCGAGACCGATATGTCGAAGACGTCGCCGCAATTCTCCAGCTGCTTCGCGAGTGAAGGTGAGCGCAAGGGTGTGGCGGGCATCGGCACTATCGGTTGCGATGCGATACGCGATTCTCCTTGTGAGGACACGGGTTTTCCCTGAACCTGCACCGGCGATCACTGCAACGAGTCGTGATTCAGTGGTGACTGCTCGACGCTGGTCTGCGTCCAAATCGGTGAGCAAGTCATGTGAATCCACCCCACAACGGTACTGTCAACTCCATGGCGTATCCGCAGAAACTTCTAAATTCGGGAGAAGAAGCCATTGTGGACCTTCATCCACACTGGTGGTTTTTCGTCAAAGAAGCCCTGTTTCTCATCATTTCTCTCGCCCTTGCCATCGTTGTTGCGTTGACGGCCGGAGATGGATCGATTGCCGGTGTGCTCACCTGGATCACCATCGTCTTGGTGATGATCGCAAGTCTTCGTTTCGCACTTCGTTGGGTGTCGTGGGTGACTACTTACTTCGTGGTGACAACTGATCGCGTCATCTTTCGAACGGGAGTGATTTCGCGGCGCGGCATCGAAATTCCCCTTGGACGCGTCAATAACGTGCTGTTTAACCAGTCGCTTCTTGAACGCTTGATTGGAGCGGGAGATTTACTTATCGAGTCGGGCGGTGAGAGCGGACAGCAAACATTCACCGACGTACGAAATCCTGATCGCGTGCAGAATTCGATTCACGCCGCAATCGACGGGCTTCGCAACTCATAGTCCCGACTTCTGCGCAACATCGGCAGAATGACACACTCAGCAGATGGCGCGAGTGTCGCTNCCTAGCGGAATCGAAATCGAATTCGAGGAATTCGGTGTGCNAAGCGATCCAACGGTGCTACTCGTCTCAGGCTTCACCTCGCANTTNCTGGGCTGGGATGAAGGACTGTGCCATGAACTNGCNNCAAGCGGGCGNCANATCATACGTTTTGACAACCGTGANGTTGGGNTGTCCANNCATCTCGACGGANAGGCCGTTGACGTGCAGGNGGTCTTNAACGCAACGTTTTTTGGCGGNGACCCGGTNNNGGTNCCNTACACCCTGTCGGANATGGCAGCCGATGCCATCGGCCTCGTTGACGCTCTCCAATGCGAGGTTGTTGATGCTGTTGGTGTGTCGATGGGAGGCATGATCGTGCAAACCATGGCGATTGAACATCCGGGCCGTTTGAGGTCGGTGGTGTCGATCATGAGCACCACTGGTGGCCCAGGTGTTGGTCTTCCGACCGAGGCGGCACTCGAACAATTGTTGATGGAACCCCCGGACAACCGCAAGGAGTACATCGAGTCGTCGGTTGGAGCCAAGGTGTGGTCGTCACAACGGTATTTCGATCCTCAACGCGCCCGGGAGAGAGCGGCGGCAAACTTCGACCGAATGTTCTACCCAGAGGGTGCGACGCGGCAGTATGCAGCAATCATGGTGTCAGGTGACCGTACTGAGGCGCTGAAGTCGGTCACCGTTCCAATGCTCGTCATTCACGGTTGGGATGACACGTTGATCCACCCTTCAGGCGGGGAAGCAACCGCAGCGGTAGTGCCGGGCGCCTCGTTGCTCATGCTCGACGATATGGGGCATGATCTTCCCGAACCTCTTTGGCCAGAAATCGTAAACGCAATCGTGGAGTTTGGCGACTCTGCCAACGCCCACACATCTGTAAATACTTAAGGAGCAATCACCATGTCAGGACCACTCAACGGATATCGAATCCTTGAAATTGCCGGAATTGGGCCAGGCCCCTTCGCCGCAATGATGTTGGCGGATATGGGAGCCGAAGTGATTCGTATCGATCGAGCACAATCGGTGAAACCCGGATCGACGGGACCTGTACATGATGTGTTGCTGCGGAGTCGAAAGAGCATCGCCCTCGANCTCAAAGACCCGGAAGGTATTGCGATACTTCTCGATCTCGTCGAAGGAGCCGACGCTCTGATTGAAGGTTTTCGGCCGGGCGTGATGGAGCGACTCGGTATCGGCCCCGATGTGTGTCACGAGCGCAATCCGAAACTCGTCTTCGGTCGAATGACCGGATGGGGCCAGACCGGCCCGTACTCCCAAGCAGCCGGCCACGACATTAACTACATCGCTCTCGGTGGCGCNCTTGCGCACATCACCCGTGGTGGATCTGGCCCGGTCCCCCCACTCAATCTCGTCGGCGACTTCGGCGGCGGTGGAATGTTCCTCGCCTACGGAGTCGTTTGCGGGCTCCTTGAGGCGCAGCGGTCAGGCAGCGGTCAAGTGATCGACACCGCAATGGTCGACGGAACCGCATCTCTCATGTCGATGTTCTGGGGCATGGCCGCAATGGGCGCATTCGACACAGAGAACCCTGGGACCAACTTGCTCGACACCGGAGCCCACTTCTACGACACCTANGAGTGCTCAGATGGTAAGTGGATTTCCCTCGGGTCGATCGAACCACAGTTCTANGCGTTGCTGCTCGAACACACCGGGTTGACCGACGATGCTGANTTCCAGCGGCAGATGGACAAGAGCAAGTGGCCTGAGTTGAAGACNCGATTNACNGAACTTTTCCTCTCGAAAACGAGAGATGAGTGGTGCGCCATCATGGAACANACNGACATCTGTTTNGCNCCNGTNCTCACNATGCCTGANGCGGCGCAGCANCCNCACAACGTNGATCGNGGAACATTCTGTGAGGTTGACGGNCTGATGCAGGCATCTCCTGCGCCACGGTTCTCTCGAACTTCTCCCGA
>PBWL01000036.1 GCA_002727235.1 Acidimicrobiaceae bacterium | reverse complement strand
GTCGAGTCACCGTTCGCTGAACGCTCGCCTCGCTCACACACCACCGCAAATGCGAGAGTGGAGAAAACATTTGATCGGAGGATGCCATGACCGAACTCAACACCGGAACCGACAAACTTCTTGGCCGAGTCCACGGCCCTGTTGCCGTGCTGTCGTTTAACCGACCCGAATCTCGAAATGCTCTCAGCGACGAAATCTACGACGGCTTTAACACGGCGCTCCCTCAAGTCGCCCAACGTGATGACATCAGGGTGTTGATGGTGACCGGAGAAGGTGGAGCATTCTGCTCCGGCGGTGACGTGAAGGGATTCAGAGCTAGCCACGCCAGCGAAGGCCAATCCATGACACATGAGGAAAGCCTTGACCGCCTCCGCCAAAATCAAATGTGGATATCGGGCGCATTTCGCAAACTTCCAAAACCGGTCGTCGCGGCAATACCTGGACCTGCAGCGGGTGCCGGGTTCTCGATCGCCCTCGCCGCAGATTTCAGGGTTGCAACAGAAAGCGCGATTTTCGTCTCAGCCTTCTCAACCATTGGTGCAAGTGGTGACTTCGGAAGTTCGTGGTTCTTGCCAAGGCTCATNGGAGAAGCAAAGGCAAAGGAGTTTATGTTTCTCTCGCCTCGGGTCTCAGCCAGTGAGGCTCTCGGCCTTGGCCTCATCAATAGAATGTTCGCTGATGCCGAGTTTGATGACGCGGCAATGGCATTCTGCGACGAACTTGCAGCACGCTCACCGATTGCTATGCGCATGCAGAAGGAAAATATCCAGCGTTCATTCGATGCCGATGTCGCGACCGCACTCGACGCCGAAGCAGCCGCAATGGTGAGGGCAATGTCGACCGCCGATCATCGTGAGGCAGTTGCAGCATTCTTTGACAAGCGCACCCCTAACTACATCGGGCGCTAAAAATGGTGGGCTTGAACCGCCCCCAACGCTCTCTAATCACATTCGGAGTTGTACTTGCGGGTGCACTCAGCAGCGTCGGTTGCTCAAGTTCGTCGACATCGCCGACCGCAACCGAGGCGCCAGAGCCATCACCGACAACAACAGTTGCTGAGGTCACTTCTGATGACGTCAGCACCACTTCGCTTGACCCAACCACCACAACGAGAGAAGTAACAACGACAACAGTCGTCATCGATGACATTGAGGATCGCCTCACGGCAGTCGTCGACGACTTCTTGGCCTCCACTCAGGCGCCCGGCGTCACGATGACAGTTCTGCGACCATCAGACGATGGAACCGACACCATCGAAGCAATCAGTCTCGCTCGGGGTGTGCGGAACATTACGACTGAAACTGAACTCTCGACATCTGACTATTTCAGGTGGGCCTCAATTACAAAACCAATGACGTCGATCGTCGTGTTACAACTCGTTGAGGAAGGCCTCATCGACCTCGATACGGCGGTCTCGACCTACTTGGGGGAAGGTTGGGCTTCGGGCTACGTACTCGACGGGGTCGATTACGGCGACGCCATCACCATCCGACAGATTCTCGATCACACCGATGGCTTTGCCGACTTTGCGTTCGACCTCGGTTTCTATGTGCTCGCCAGCACTCGACTCGACACTCCGTTTGAACCAGAAGAAGTCATTGATTGGGCGGTCGAACAAGGCCCCCTCTACGAACCCGGTACGGCATACGAGTACAACACCGTCGGATTTATCGTCGCCGGGCTCGTGATTGAGAAGGTCACCGGAAATCCTGCACATATCGAACTACGGAACCGACTCTTCGACCCGGCAGGTGCCAAAGAAATCTATCTGCCCCCGAAAGAGTCACCGCCCGAGCAGACCATCGATGGATATGTACAGGGCGATCTGAAACTTGCTCTCAATTTCGTTCCCGGATTTGCTGTCTACACCGCAGAAGCGACGGTCGGAGCCTTCTATGACATCAGCGTGATTCCGCAAGAGGTACTCCGCTCGGTTGGGTGGACCGGTGGAGGTATTGAAGCACGGGCCGAAGATCTTGCCCGAGTGTTTAGACAGCAATTCACCGGAGCGCTGAGCGACGACATGCTCACTGCGTTCACCACCCCGTCAGAGTTCTCGAATTACGGTCTCGGCATCAACGTGGGTGAAGTCGACGGCTACACCGTCTATTCGCACGGTGGTGGCACACCAGGTTTCCGCTCGCACGCAATGTACATGCCTGAACTTGATGTCACGATTGCGGTGTCGGCGAACCTCATTCAGATCGAGCCTGATATCGGAACACTTGCGTCAGATATTGCCGCCATCATCATCGACGACCTCTAATCGATAACCGAACTACCGACACCTCACTGTTGGCTAACGATTGGCGAGTTAGCCGCCCATCGCCGGATAAACGCTGCTTGCTCGTGCGACTGCGGACCGGCTCCAGGACGAGACGCAGCTACTCGTCGCTCGGCCTCGGTGAGTGACAGGCCTGCTGCGAGCAATACCGAGCACGCTGCAGTGCCTGCCCGGCCGATACCCGCGGCGCAATGCACGATCACATGTTTGCCTCTACGAACCTCGCTCAGCATGCCTGCGATGAGCGATGTCCATTCGTCTTCGCCGGGCACGCTCAAATCAGGAATTGGAAACCAACGGGCTCGAGGGTCACTTGTCAGCCAATCGACATACTTGGGATATCGGTCAGCTAACTCATGGGCCTCAGTGAGACACACAACTGTTGAGGCGTCGACTGATGCGACTACACCCTCTGGGTCTGGCCCGACGCGATGCTTGCCGCATAACCACAGCGATCCTGCTGCACCATCAACCTGCACTTCATCAATTCCACCGTCTCGCTGACGTTCGTTTAACCACGTCATGGAAGATCACCTCATTGCTGGCGGCGGCGGTCGATGCCAAACGGCACGGGTGGGACGACAACGAAGATTGCCGGTGTCGCTCTCGGTCATCGACGCCGACGCGTCGACGATCAGCGAGTAGCCGTCGAGTTCACCGGCAGCAAATGGCGGGAATACCAGAGTTACTGCTCCGGACACCTCGATATTCGATGACAGCCTTCTGCTTGCCACAGAAAACGTCGCCTCGCCAGATGTACTCCACGTTGGTGACAGTGAGAGCACATGCGCCCCCGAGGACCCACTTGTGACGACGAAACACCACCCGCATGTCGTCACCAAGTTGGGCAATTCATCGACTTGCACCTCAATACTCATCAACCCACCATAGGAAAGAAAACGGTTACACANCGCTCTTTACTTGGACTCCGCCAGAAACGAAGGCAGACTTCACGGCGTGACCTCTACAGATACNCTCACCGCCGCTGCTCGCATCGTGAANGGAACGAAAACCTACGGCGATGGNGANGCCGCNGTCACCGCACTCCACGANGTAAACGTTGAATTCGGGAGTGCGCGCTTCACAGCGATTATGGGGCCGAGCGGNTCAGGAAAGTCAACGCTGATGCATTGCATNGCCGGACTNGANCGGCTCACCTCAGGTNAAGCCTTCATCGGNGACACCCTTCTTGCTGACCTTAAAGACAAAAANCTCACCGAACTGCGCCGATCCGAAGTCGGATTCATCTTCCAGTCGTTCAACCTCGTGCCAACGCTCACCGCTGAAGAAAACATCAATCTNCCGCTTTCCCTCGGNGGCCGCAGNGGAGATCGCGAGTGGATNGANACNGTCATCGACACNGTCGGTCTTCGTGACCGGCTTTCACACCGCCCGAGCGAACTCTCTGGTGGACAGCAGCAACGNGTTGCCGTCGCTCGTGCACTTGCAAGTCGGCCGACNATCATCTTCGCNGACGAACCGACCGGCAACCTTGACTCAAACTCAGGTAGCGAAGTGCTTGCATTCATGCGCCGCGCCGTCGATGAATTTGGTCAAACCATCGTCATGGTAACCCACGATGCAAACGCCGCAGCCGCCGCAGATCGNGTGCTCTTTTTGAACGACGGCAAGATTGTTCACGACATGTCAGAACCGACTGCCGAGCGCATTCTCGACATGATGAAATCGATCGGTAGCTGACTCAAATGATCAAACTTGCTCTGCGAGGCGCACGAGCAAACCTCGGGCGCCTCATTCTCACACTGATCTCTGTCGTTCTTGGCGTTGCGTTTGTCTCCGGCTCGTTTGTGTTGGCCGACAGCCTGCGTTCAATTTTTGATCAAGTTTCAGAAGACGCCTTTGCAGGAGTCGACGCTCAGGTACGCGGCATTGAGAACGATATGAACTCCACCGACGGGGAGATACCGCGATTTGATGATCAAGTCATCAGTGCAATCGCCGAGCTCCCCGAGGCTCGATATACCGAAGGCGGCCTGTTCTCATTCGAACGGGCGNACACCATCGACAGCAATGGCGAAGTCGTTAGACCCACTGGCCCTCCAGTCTTCACTGGCTCGTGGGGAGGGCCGAGCCCGGTCTCCTCGTTCAGGATTCTCGATGGCGAACCACCAATCGGTCAGCAGGTAGTAATCGATCCTGTTCAAGCCGAACGCGGCGGGTTTGAAGTAGGCCAAGAGATCACTGTCAGCCTCCCTTCGGGGGAGCCTGAAGTCTTCACGTTAAGTGGCACCATCGACTTTGGAGAGGGCGGCACCGGAGGTGCGTTCTTCATTATGTTCGACCTCCCGACAGCACAACGAGTGCTCGGACTCCCTGGNCAAGTCGACTCTGTTGTTGTCGCAGCAGCCGACGGTGTCAGCCCCGAGGAACTGGTCACCGCCATTNCTGAGGTTCTTCCCGACAACCTCGAGGCAGTCACCGGTGAGGTGGTGATCGGTGAGCAAAAAGAAGACTTCGGCTCATTCATCAACATCTTCGGCAACGTCTTGCTCGGCTTTGCAATCGTTGTGCTCTTCGTCAGTACCTTCATCATCAACAACACATTCGCCACCCTCGTCGGCCAACGCACCCGAATGTTTGGCCTAATGCGATCGATCGGTGCCAGTAGCAAACAGATCATGCAAATGGTGTTTATTGAGGCTGGCTCGATCGGCCTTGCGGCATCAGGTCTTGGTTTGGTCGGCGGNCTCGGTGTCGCCTCTGCCCTNAAGCAGCTGTTCTCGTCGGCGGGNGGTGAATTCCCAGAAGGCCCCCTCGANATTCGGACCAGNACGATCATCGTNGTTGCTATCGTCGGCATGGGAGTCACTCTCGCCTCGGCAATACTCCCGGCGCTTCGCGCCTCACGGGTCACTCCACTCGAAGCCTTCCGCACTGGTGGGAAAACCGCACGACCCCTCACCGTTCGCATCGCCGCTGGAAGCGCGGTTTTGCTCCCTGGTCTCATTCTCATGGCGATCGGAATGTTCGGTAATCCTGGAGGAACCACCGCAACACTCGCCTGCATCGGCATCGGCGGGGCGCTCACGTTTATCGGTGTCTCCATGCTTTCGGCAATGTTCGCCGGGATAGTCGCCGGTTTCATTGGTCAACCGGTAGCAAAACTGCGCGGCGTGACAGGTCGAATCGCTCGAGGCAACGCGAGCCGAAACCCTCAACGAACGAGTTCAACCGTGACCGCACTAATGATTGGGCTTGCACTCATCTCAGGAGTTGCGGTTCTTACCAAATCAATTCTCGATAGTTTCGAAGAGGTTCTCAGCGAATCGATCTCTGCTGACCTCTGGGTTTTCGAATCAAACCAGCGCCTCGAATTTTCTGGTCTTCTTGTTGATCGNCTTGCTGAGCTGCCGGAAGTTGATCACGTCGCCGGATTCTCGCCTACCGCGGTTCGAATTGATGACCAGGTACTGACCGCAACTGGGTTCGACTCGTCGACGGGCACATCAGTCGTCAACATGGGCATTGTTGAGGGCGTTGCTGAAATCGGTCGAGACGGAATTGCCGTACTCGACACCGTTGCTGAAGCGGGGCCTCTCTCAATCGGTGACCGTGTCGACGTCGAATTCGAAGATGGTTATGCCACGAGCCTCGTCGTTAAAGGCATCTTTGATGACGCCTCACTCGTCGGGGCTGACTGGCTTATCGACCGGGGACTTACCACCGAACACCGGATTACCGATGGCATCACGTTTGCCGGTCTCACATATGCAGAAGGCATCGACCCCGCAGTCGGGCGAGCAGCGGTTGAAGCAACAACTTCAGCGTTCCCACAGCTGAGTGTGCAAGACAACACCGAGTTCCAAGAGGAAGCCGAAGGGCAGATCGCCCAACTTCAAATCGTTATAACTGCTCTTCTCGTGCTCTGTCTCGTCGTCGCATTCTTTGGAATTGTGAACACCATGGTGCTTGCAGTGCTTGAACGAACCCGTGAAATCGGTCTGCTTCGAGCCGTCGGTATGACCCGACGACAATTGCAATCGAGTGTGCGATGGGAAGCAGCCATCATCAGCCTTTTTGGGGCCCTGCTCGGTGTTCTGCTGGGCTTGCTGCTCGGGTGGGCAGCAGTGATTGCGATTCCTGACTCGTTCGTCAGCAAACTTGGAATCCCATGGGGGCAGCTCATTGTCTACGTGGTGGTAGGCGGCCTACTGGGGGTCATCGCTGCATGGTTCCCTGCCCGTCGCGCCGCTCGTCTCGATGTTCTCGAAGCGATCTCAACCCAGTAGCGACAGACATGGCTCTCGATCCNCACCNTTTGTCAGATGTTGCCCAAGCATTTCTTCGTGACTACGTCTTAGCGACCCTCACTACGTTGCGAGCTGACGGTTCACCCCATGTGGTTCCTGTCGGATTCAGCTACGACATGCCGACCGCAACAGTAATGATTATTGCGGTCGATGGCTCTCAGAAGGTGGTGAATGCTGACCGCAACGGCCGTGCCGTGGTGAGCCAAGTCGATGGGCCGCGATGGCTGTCATTCGAGGGAACGGTCCGAGTCTCCCGAGATCAAGATGAGATACGTGTTGCCGAAGAGCGCTACGCACGCCGCTACCGGCAACCGGCTGAACGCGACGACCGAGTTGCCATCATCATCGATGTCGACCGGGTACTCGGTCGAGTGCCCGAAGCCCGTTAAGACGGTTGCGCTCCTCCCGGGGGCGTGTCATCGAGCAGTCGCCAGTCAAGACGGGTCTGGCATTTCGGACACCAATACAACGGGCGGTTATCTGGAAGAGAGTTCGTCACCTCGATCGAATCACCGCACCGGTTGCACACGTGGCCGTTTCTTCCATACACCTCGAAGGGCACGAGATTGACGAATCCGTCATCTCCAAGAGCGTTGAGGTGTTCGTTCAAAATTCGCGATGCGTAGTTCACAAGCATGATGAGATCAGATCGAGCGATATCGCCGACACGTGCCCATGGGCTTAAACGTGTCGCCCAGAGTGCCTCCGCCGCATAGACATTGCCAAGACCTCGAACAACACGCGGATCGAGCAATGCTTCTCGAATTCGGATCGACGGATCTGAGTGATGAAGAATTGCTTCAACGACGATTTCGCGATCGACGTCGGGATCAGAAAGGTCAGGCCCAACTCGACCCCGAGATGGGTGTCGATCAATGGGCTCTTTTCGATAAGTCTCAACCTCAGCGGCGTCAAAACACACTGCGACCCAATCCTCTGACTCGATCAGCGCTGCTGCGTCAGAATGCTTACGCCGCCAGCGGTCGCCAACGCGATACAGATCCCACGACCCTGAACGTCGAAGGTTCGTGTGCAATACGAGGCCATCATCCCAGGTGAACTCAAACTCACGGCCGTTGCGTTCGACGCCTTCAATCACGCGCCCGACCCCTGGAGCCGGACCAGAGAGTTTGCGTGATGAGAAGCAAATCGTCTGCTGTCCGACCAGCGCAGTCCGCATCGCGCTTGCACTACGGCGGATCGCGGACGCTTCAATCACAACCGAAATAGTAGATGTGCACTATCTCCGCAACGCGGATTTCGAGCGTCAGGGCAGTTGGCCGACGTGCGCCAGCGCAAGCCGGATGAGACGGTCATGGCCGCTTGTCATCTGTTGGCGGACCGCATCTGAAACCGCTTCCTGCGGCGAGAACCACGACAGGTCAAGTGCCTTTTGAGTTGGCTGGCACTCACCGTCAACTGGCACGACGTAAGCAAGACTCACCGCGTGTTGGCGCGGGTCGTAGAAGCCGCTGATGTTCGGGTCTGGGAAATACTCAGCAACAGTGAACGGAGCCGGCGATACGGGGAGTCGGGGAAGTGCGAGTGGGCCGAGGTCTTTTTCACAGTGCCGTAAGAGCGCATCTCGCACTCTTTCGCCGTATAGCACCCTTCCTGAGATAAACGTGCGAGAAATGTTTCCGTCTGGAGCAACCCGCAACAACATGCCGACCTTGGTGACGTTGCCGTTCGAGTCAACTCTGACCGGCACGGCATCGACATACACAATCGGCATACGAGACCGAGTCACAGCCATGTCTTCTTCTGAGAGCCAGGCCACGTCAGTTTCGGTGTCGTTTGTCAGCTCGATGTCGCTCACAAAAATAGTTTCTCAGATTTCTGGCCTTCTTTGTGGACTTCAGCGATGCGTCATGATGGAAGGATGACATCGCAACTGCGCTCCCATTCCCTTGGCGCTGCGCGATGGAATGAACTCGACGAGGCGGTCACCCTGCTTATTCCCATCGGGTCATGCGAACAACACGGCTCTCACCTGCCACTCGATACCGATACCCAGATCGCTCTCGAGATTGCTCACCGTGCGGCCGCTCACATCGACGACTGTCTGGTCGCACCGCCGATCACGATCTCGGCATCAGGAGAGCACCAAGGGTTTCCGGGAACACTGTCGATCGGAAATGAAGCGCTCACCCTCAGTGTTATCGAGCTCTGTCGCTCAGCCGATTGGGCGCGCCGAATCGTTCTCGTCAATGGCCACGGCGGAAATGTTGGCGCAATTACCACAGCCTGCAGGGTGCTTGCGGCTGAGGGACGTCCAGCTCTCGATTGGTGGCCAACGGGTTCGAACACCGATCTCCACGCCGGCCGAATTGAAACCTCGGTGATGCTGTTGATCGACCCTGACCATGTTGACACTGCGTCAATGGCAACAGGCCCGACTCCTTCATATGCAGCACTTGCGGAACACGGGGTGCAAGAACTTTCACCGACGGGTGTTCTCGGGGATCCACACGGTGCAACCGCCGAAGAAGGCGAAGAGTGGTTAACGAAGTGGACAACCGACCTCGTNNCTGNCATNNNGCGAGACGAANCTTGAAATTCTNCCTCGACACAACGACGCNCCTNACGCCAGGGCGGGTNGTCGGAGGCTCACCACCGAGCATCCTCAAGTTGTCACGTNGTGGCGAAACNACGNTCAACAAGATCATCNCGGGAGGNGATGTTGAATNCTCGGCNCTCGTNCGCCGAATGCTCAACCTCAATCAACTTCACCCNCNACCTGAANCCTCTNCAGNCGACCCCGCAGACAANGTCACNGTCNTCACACCGGTATTNGGGCNGCGACTTCATNAACACCCTGCCNANNANGGCNTCCACATCATCGTCGTNGACGACGGCTCGACACCACCGGTGCATGATGCAACGATCAGGCTCGATCGCAATTGCGGACCCGCTGCGGCCCGAAATGTCGCCCTCACCTCCATCGCCACAGAATTCGTTGCATTTGTTGATGCCGATATTGATGTCGGTCTCGACAGCACATGGCTGACCACCCTTCTGGCACATTTTGACGATCCGGAGGTTGTCGCAGTTGCGCCTCGGGTGCGGAGTCGACCCCAACGGGGAGTTATTGGTTATCACGAGCGCCATAAAGGTGCTCTCGATCTCGGTCCGCGGCCCGCCGTCGTGCGACCCGGTACACGTGTGAGCTATGTGCCCGCAGCCGCGTTGATCTGTCGCGCAGAGGCGGTAAGAGCGATTGGTGGGTTCGACGAAGACTTGCGAACCGGGGAAGACGTCGACCTCGTGTGGCGGCTCCACGATGCAGGATGGACGGTTCGATACGACCCCTCTGTTGAGGTTCAACACGAACCGAGAGCGTCGTTTAGAGAGTGGTGGAACCAACGCGTCGGGTACGGCTATTCGTCGGCAGCCCTTGCTGAGCGTCACGGTAACGAGCAACTCTCACCACTCATCACCTCTCCGTGGAGCCTTGCCGTAATCGTCGCCATGGCCGCAACGAAGCGGCCTTTTGTCGGGGTGACAGTCGGCCTCGGACTCATCGGTGCCGCATCTCAGCAACTTCGACAGAGAGCCCCTGACCTCACCGACAGTGAAGCTCGAAAGATTGTCCTCCGTGGAACTCAGACAACCGCTACTGCTCTTGGGCGCGCGATTCGTCGCGTGTGGTGGCCACTCCTGATATTGCTCTGTCCGATCTCTCGCAGCGCCCGGCGCCTCCTTGCCGCCTCAGCGGTTTTCGCAGTTACTCCGATGGTCGTCGTTGACGACATTGCCCACGGGGTTGGCATCTGGTCGTGCGTTATCAAACATCGACGATTCGGACCCGTCATTCCCGTGCTTCGCCGCAGCCGACCACAACCAGCGAGCCCCACCCCGTAACCTTTCAACTATGACGGTCTCGCTCACCGTCGACCGCACGAGATGGTCGGCACATCTTCATCACACCCTTGAGCAGATTCGTGCCGTGGCGACACCAGTTCCAGTCGTCAAAGGAAACGGCTACGGCTTTGGCCGGCGCGCCCTTGCCAAGATTGCTGCCGAGGAGTCAACAACTATCTGTGTGGGAACCATCCATGAACTCGATGGAATACCCGATTCGCTCACACCCGTGGTTCTCACACCAACATTGGCCGGGCCAACACCCTCAGCAATCCTTACCGTCAGCAATGAAGCGCACATCACGCCTCTCGTCGGTTCTGCCCAACGAGTAATCATCAAACTCGCATCATCAATGCACCGCTACGGGGGGCCATCCTCGCTCGTGCAACACGCACTCGATGGCGGACTTGACGTCGCAGGAGTAGCGATTCACCTTCCACTCATCGCAACAGACGACGAACGGGTTGCTGAAGTCACTGCGCTCTTGGACCCCATCCCGACCTCGATACCTGCCTGGCTCAGTCACATCGATCCATCGCTTATCGCACGTCTTCCCGATTCTCGGACGTACCTTCTACGGGCTGGCACCACCCTGTGGCACGGTGACCGCGAAGCGCTGCACTTATCGACAGATGTCATTGATCTTCGACCTATCCGAGCCGGCGAACAAGCCGGATATCGACAAACTGACGTCATCGAAGACGGTCACCTTGTGATGGTTGGAGCAGGAAGCGCCCACGGAGTGCACCCACTTGCCGATGGGAGAAGTCCATTTCATTTCAATCGGCAGCGCGTCGACATGTTCGAACCCCCGCATATGCACACCACGATGCTGTTCATTCCTCAACAGACCGCTCCACCAGCCATTAGTGACACCATCGACCTGCAGCGGCCTCTCACGCAGACGATCATTGACGAAGTGATCTGGGTCTAAACCGTCTGACCGCGCGATATCAGCGCATTGCGGCGCGACGAGCCGACCGAATCGCAACTGCACCCGCCCCGATTAATGGGCCACGATCAGCGAGGCGGGTAGAAGAAATTCTCGGCATATGCCCATGAGGACGATGCACATAATCGTCGAGCTCGAGCTGTGCTGCATTAAAGAACGTCGCACCGAAACCGAGGGCGACGGCACCGCCTACCAGGACAAGATCGAGATCGAGAGCGTTGCAGATCATCGCTGCTCCACGACCGACATACCGCCCCGTTCGTTGCATGATGTCATAGGTCGGCTCCGACGGAGGCCTACCGGTGATCGCCTCGATTGCGAGCCCTGAGGCCTCTGCCTCGAGACACCCGCGTGCACCGCAACCACATCGCCGACCGCCAGGTTCAACGATGAGATGACCGACGTGACCTGCGTTTCCACTGTCGCCATCAAGCAAATCACCATCAACAAAAATGCCCCCGCCAATACCGGTTGACACCGTCATCGCGCAGAAATTTCGTACCCCTTGCGCTGCACCGAGCCAACCTTCCGCCAGCGCAAGCGCCTTCGCATCAAGATCGCCGTAGACCGGCAGTCGAGTGAGGTCTGCGAGAAATTGTCGCAACGGAAATTCATTCCATGACGCAATATTTACCGGTGACACCGACTCGCAATTTCGTTCAATCGGCCCTGCACATCCGATGCCGATGGCGCGGACAATTTTGCCGTGGTGACTAGATGCCCGGTCCATCTGCTCGGTAACAATTCCTGCGAGAGCCGCGAAATGTGACTGCGGCCCAACGTCAGGATCAACCTCAACTCGGGCACGATCGACAAGTTCACCCTTCAACGTGACGAGCCCCGCCTCAAATTTTGACCCGCCGATGTCAACGGCACAAATGAGTGACGACTCAGCGGAGGAATCTGCGGCATCGGAGGTAAAGGTCGCATTCATCAGAGTTCAGGAGCTCCCTCAGCAACAAACACGCTCGGGACGCCCCCCGTATGGATAAAAACGACATCATCTCCAGCGGCCCACTCTCCGGCGGCGTCACGCCCGAGCACACCCGACAGACCCTTACCTGAGTAAACCCGATCGAGCACCCACCCACCACGTCGNGCAGCCCAACGAATTGCATCGTCGGCAGCAGGTGTTGGAACTGCATAGTCATCGCCCAGCCAGTCGCCGTCGACAACAACGTCTGCCTCCTCAACGACTGACCCAGGAGGACAATTCGGAAGGAGTGATAAGGCCTCATTTGCGAGAGTGGTCACATCTGGTGACCCGATCACCACACCTTTGGCCACACCGACCGCGATGACCGACGGCGCCGGCATACCGATAGCCCTGCAAACTGCCTGACCGGCAACAAGCCCTGCGTGGGTGCCTCCGCTCGACGAGGTATGCACCACAGCGGAAACGTCAACCCCCTTGGCCAAGAGTTGTTGTGACAGCTCCAGATAACCAGCGACATAACCAAGAGCACCGACAGCAGTCGAGCCGCCGATTGGAATTGAATACGGTCGCTTCCCATCAGCAATGAGAGCATCGGTAACCGACTCGCGAACAATCTCCAACGCGCCCCAGTGATTATCAGGCTCTCCNGTGAAATGTAGTTGTGCTCCGAACAACGCGTCGAGCAATTGGTTGCCTTCCAAACGTTCAGGTCGTTCGCCCGATAGCACCAAGTGAACGTCGAGTCCCAGCAACGCCCCAGCAGCGGCCGTCATGCGGCAATGATTCGATTGACCAGCACCAACAGTGACAAGAGAGAGTGCGTTCTCCGCTTGGGCGGCGCCGCACAGAAACTCAAGTTTCCGAACTTTGTTACCTCCCACTCCGAGACCGGTGAGGTCATCACGCTTGATCCACAGCTTGGCGCCAGAGTCAAGAACGGGCCCACGTTCTAACGGAGTGACTCCTGAAACAAGCGGAGCACGGGCAACGCCTTGAAAGAGATTGCCTAGGCTTCCAATTTCACCCATTCCCGCATGCTACGTCGTCGCCGTACGATGTACCTCAGACATGACAACCGACTGGAATCCGTTGCTCCGAGACCAATTCGACGAGCCATATTGGTCAGACCTGATGACGTTCGTCCAACATGAACGTTCGCACCATGAGGTCTACCCTCCGCAGCCTGAAGTGTTTGCCGCTCTACACCTGACTTCGTTTGCTGATACCCGGGTCGTCATTCTCGGACAAGACCCCTACCACGGGCCACGACAAGCCCATGGTCTGTGCTTCTCGGTACGACACGGTGTGCCGAAACCTCCTTCGCTTCGAAACATCCACCAAGAGCTCTACGACGATATCGACGTGGACATTCCCAGTCACGGCTCGCTCGAGCGATGGGCATCGAACGGTGTCTTGCTACTGAACACCACGCTGACAGTTCGAGCGCATCAAGCCGCGTCGCATCAGGGAAAAGGCTGGGAAAGATTCACCGACCGTGTGATTGAAGTCGTTGCAAACAAACCGTCTCCTGTGGTGTTCATACTCTGGGGGGCATCGGCTCGAAAGAAGCGCAACATGATCGACACCGACCGGCACACCGTGATTGAGTCAGCACACCCTTCGCCCCTTTCTGCGCACAACGGATTTTTCGGTTCGCGACCGTTTTCTCGCTCGAATGAGGCTCTCACTGAAGCGGGTCTACAACCGATCGATTGGACGCTGTGATGCTGGGACTTCCACATTGGACTGATCTAGGAGCGGTTCGCCGTCTTCGTCAACACCCGTTCGGCGACCTTTTCGTGAGCAGTGCCCACGGCTACCAGCAACATCGATCAGCGAACGCAGCAGCCCTCATCGCCTACTACGGGTTCCTTACTTTGTTTCCTGCACTTCTCCTCGCAACGACGGTGCTCGGCTTCGTGCTCGACAACAATCCGTCACTTCGAGAAGACATCGTCGATACTGCGGTCGCTCAAATTCCGGTGATTGGCAGTGAGGTTCTCGTCGAAACTGGCGGACTTACCGGCAGTTCGCTCGCAATCGCCATCGGCGTTGTCGGCGCTCTTTGGGGCGCAACGCGAGCATTCGTTGCGCTACAGAACGCCCTCGACGATATATGGGAAGTTCCTCTCGATGAGCGACACAACCTCGTCATTCGGCGAGTCCACGGACTCGTCGGACTTCTCGTCATCGCAGCTGGGCAAGTTGGAACTGTTGTTCTCACGAGTATCGCTGGTTACGCCGAAATTGGCTTCATCAGCCAGACGCTGATCGCCCTCGGCACCGTTGCGGTGAACACTGCAATCATCGGAACGATGTTCAGGTATCTCACCGCTGCCCCAGCGACATGGAATATGGTTCGTGTGGGAGCCGTCCTCGCAGGATTCGGTTTCACGCTCTTGCAATTTGCGGGCACTTCGATCGTCGCCCGGTTGCTATCGGGAGCACAGGGCGTCTACGGAGCGTTTGCATCTGTTCTTGCACTTACGGCGTGGATTTCATTTCATGCTGCGATCACGTTGTTCGCAGCCGAGATCAATGCAGTTCGTGTTCGAACACAGGCATCATCAAATGGTGAGACGCCCGATCTCGACGACGTCGCCAGCTGAGCGCTGCCACAGGGAAAGACTGCGGACCGAGGCCCCGTCCATAACATGCCTCTGACCCCTGCAGGGCCGTCGCTCATCCGGATTTCTGGGATGCCTACGGCAGCAGGTGTATGCCAAGAGTCGCGTCCCGACAGCACCGATATCGACTCGCTCAGCGAGGTCATTGTGTAGGTGTTGTGCTCGTCTCA
>PBWL01000035.1 GCA_002727235.1 Acidimicrobiaceae bacterium | reverse complement strand
AATTGCTGATGACGGTCGCTGAGTCGATTGCATCAACGTTGCCGAAGACGTGTGGGTGGCGTCGGACGAGTTTGTCGTGGATCGCTGAAGTGACGTCGGCAATCGTGAAACGACCCTGTTGCTCAGCGATCGTTGCATGGAACTCGATCTGGTATAGAAGGTCTCCAAGTTCTTCGATGAAATGTTCATCAGATGACGGATCGTCGCTCAAACCATTGATGGCATCGACGACTTCATAGGTCTCTTCAATGAGATAGGGGAGAAGCGAGGTGTGGGTTTGTTCGATATCCCACGGACATTGTTCGCGGAGAGTGCGGGCAAGAGCATGAAATCTCATATAGCCATGTCCTACTGGAACCGCAAGATTGGGGATGTACAGCGAGGTGAGGTGGTTGGGCGTGATGTCATGCTCCATTTCGGCCCATGTCGTTGACACGACCTGTTCCTCGTCTGTGCCCACTCCAGTGAGCCCGATAACGTCCGAGTCATCGAGAGCGGTTTGGGCGTCGTCATCTGGGCCGGCGTCAATGGAGTGCCGGATCTCAGACAACACCCAGTCGGCGTGAACATGAGCGACGAGCAGCGGTCCTCGTTCTCCCGCAGCCTCTGTGGAAAAACGGTGACCATCGATGAGGCGGACGCCTGCATTAACGGGGTCAATTTGGAGGCGTGCCCAGACTTCGTCGAGAAATGAAATCGCCGGAAGAATGATGCACTTGACTTCCGTATTTGCTCGCAGAAGTTCGACGGTGCGCTCGAGGACAAGTGGTGAGCCGGGCACTGCGTACAGCACATCGCCGTTGACCTGAGCAGCATCGATCAGAGTGTTGGCAATCTGCTCGTAGACATCACTGAACCGATCTGCTGTGTCATAGATGTCGTCAAAGGTTGTCGCATTCGGCACAAGAGACGCACTCGGGTGTTGCGCCGTTCGAAGAAAACGAGACGATGACTCGGCAATGGCCGTTTTCGTCTCTTCAGTGATGAGTAGGGGGCTGCCGGGTCCGAGCCCGACGACGGTGATCGTCGGTGTGGCACCCGATGTCGGCGACGGTTCTGGTGGTGTCATCCGAGCGGGACGATGCGCCCGCTGGGTGGGTCCCAACGGCCGTATCGCGAGTCGATGGTGACATCAGCGGAGTTCAGCACTGCATCGACGTAGAACAATGGCCCGTTAGGGCTTTCGTAGGAGGCAACGACATCGTTTCCGACCTCGGACCATGGTCGATTGAGGATGACATGCCACCCGAACTGTGTCTCAACAGGTTGTGACCAAGTGGTTGCCGGTGCTGCAAACGCAGCTGCGACGAAATCAGCGTCAAAGCCGGAAATGTATTGTGCCGTTGGCAGGCATTCTGATTCGGTGCCGGTCAGCGCTCCGCCGGTGATGCTCGCCGAACCTTCGAGTGATCGTTCGGCGGCGAGTTCCGCGAAGTCGGCTCCGTCGCGTAACTCGTCGATGATGTCATTGGCCTCTTGTTCGGTTTCAACAAGGATGTGTCGAAGGCATAGCAGTCCGGTGCTCACTGGAGCACTGAGATACTTCTCTTCAAGTTCTTTTGCATCGGGAAGCTCGGCACGCGCCAGCGCCGACGTAATGACGTCAACGCTTGTCATGGCAATCAGCTCACGCATTTGCTCGCTGAGTTCGTTGATCGGATTCTCAGAGGGGAGCGTCGAGAAATAGAGGTCAAGATCTGTGTCGGTGATGTCGTCACCCGACTGATCAAGAATCGATCGAACTGAACTTGAACGAACCATCGCGTTCAAGAGAAGGCGGGCTCGATCTGCATCACCAAAGCCCCCGGAGTCAAGTGGTGTTGTGCCAAAGATCTCCGACTCGGCGAAGTACTCATCGAACAGCGCATCTGCCTCAGTTGAGGTGTAGCCCTGGCCATTGACATCGACCGTATGGTCGGCGCCGGTCAACGTGGAACACCCCGCAGTGCTGAGAGTGACGAGACCGATGGAAAGAACGAGACGAGTACGCGTTGCCACCGCAATGACGCTATCGGGTTGGGTGGAGCTCGAGTTGGCGCAAGGTTCGTTTACGCAAGCGCTGATTCGAGCCGATCGACAGCCGCCGGTAGGGAATCGGGAAGACGCGGTTCGAACCTGCTGAGGTGTTCGCGAATTTCCGGGATCGCGGTCTTCCAGCCGTCAACATCGACGCTGAGGATCGCTTCGAGGTCATCGGGGTCGATGTCAAGTCCTGAGGTATCGAGGGCGCCGTCGGCTGGAAGTAAACCGATAGGCGTTTCAACCACATCGCTGTTGCCATCGACTCGGTCGAACACCCACTTCAAGACGCGAGAGTTCTCACCAAATCCTGGCCAGAGGAACCTTCCATCTTCATCTCGACGGAACCAGTTGACAAAGAAGATCTTCGGCAAGTTGCTTGGCTCTGCTTTGGTTCCCATGCTGAGCCAGTGAGCGAAGTAGTCGCCGTAGTTGTAGCCGCAGAATGGCAGCATCGCCATCGGGTCAAAGCGCAGTTTGCCGACCGCTCCTTGCTGGGCGGCTGTTGTCTCTGAAGCCATGATTGCGCCGAGGAAGACACCGTGCTCCCAGTCGAACGCTTCGGTGACCAATGGGACGGTTGAGCGTCGGCGNCCNCCNAAGAGAATTGCCGAGATCGGCACGCCTGCNGGGTCTTCCCATTCAGGGGCAGCCGATGGGCATTGCGAAGCNGGTGCGGTGAACCGAGCATTNGGGTGTGCAGCCGGCCCTTCGGACTCGGGCGTCCACACATCGCCCCTCCAGTCGGTTGCGCGTGCGGGTTGCTCGTCGCTCATTCCTTCCCACCACACATCGCCATCNGCGGTGAGTGCGGTGTTGGTGTAGATGCAGTTACCCCAGAGGGTTTCCATGGCGTNGGGGTTGGTGTCGTAACCGGTGCCTGGTGCAACTCCGAAGAACCCAGCCTCCGGGTTGATTGCGTACAGGCGACCGTCATCACCAAACTTCATCCAGCAGATGTCGTCACCAATGGTTTCGGCCTTCCAGCCCGGGATCGTAGGCACGAGCATTGCGAGATTCGTCTTGCCGCAGGCCGAAGGGAACGCAGCCGCAATGTACTTCGAGGAGCCTTCTGGGTTGGTGAGCTTCAAGATGAGCATGTGCTCGGCGAGCCACCCGGCATCACGCGCCATCACTGAGGCGATGCGAAGGGCAAAACATTTCTTTCCGAGCAGAGCATTGCCGCCGTAGCCCGAACCGTACGACCAGATCTCACGGGTCTCTGGGAAATGAACAATGTATTTGTTTTCGGCATCGCAGGGCCACGCGACATCGGCTTCGCCTTCGGCAAGAGGAGCACCAACGGAGTGCAAGCAGGGCACCCAATCGTTGTCGCCGAGGACATCGAGAGCGGCCTGCCCCATACGAGTCATGATGCGCATTGATACAGCGACGTAGGCAGAGTCGGTGAGCTGCACACCAATGTGAGCGATTGGTGATCCGAGTGGACCCATCGAGAACGGCACGACGTACATCGTGCGGCCCTGCATGCAGCCGGTGTACAGGCTTGTGAGTTCGTCTCGCATTTCGGCTGGGTCACGCCAGTTGTTATTTGGTCCGGCNTCTTCTTCGGTGGGGGAGCAGATGTAGGTGCGGTCTTCGACTCGGGCAACATCGCCGGGGTCGGAGTGCGCCCAATACGAGTTTGGACGTTTTGCCTCGTCAAGTTTCGTGAACGTCCCTGCTTCAACGAGTTCGTTGCACAGGCGGTCATATTCTTCTGCACTTCCGTCGCACCAATAAATGTCGTCGGGTTGCATCACTTCGGCCCACTTCGCAACCCATTGCCGGAGGCGTTCGTTAGTGCTGTGTCCGCTCATGTCATCTGCTCCTCGAAGTGGTGTCGGCTAGACGGCCGTTGACGGGGTCTAGTTGAAGACGTCTAATGAACAGTCTTGCTCAGGTGAGCGCAAAGTCAAGAGGCGCGGGTGCTGCCGTTCGTGAGTTTGTGAAGATGACCTATCTCATACAGTGATAGGTCAAATGGCGAACCGATCATCTTTAGAGATGGCGCGCCAGCGAGGAATCTGAGCTNCGCCNNAGGGGAAGGGGTNACCGAGGGCTCAGTGGCCCGGTGTTCCCATGTCAACTTCGCTACCGAGGCGGAGCGATGTTGCACGACCAGCGTCATCGAGATCGAACACGACGCGTTGACCTTGGCGGAGCATTCGGAAGACAGAACCCTCGAGGGCGTCAGATGCCAGGTCGTAATCGGCGAGGTCGGAGTCGCACATGATGATGCCGACGCCCGATGACGGGTCGAAAGACTTGATGACTCCCTGCATGTTGGGAACTGTAGCGGTTGTGAGGGTCGGAGTTCAGGTTGAGGCCTGATCAGCCGGCTTTTACAACCTTGCCTGACTTGATGCAGCCAGTGCAGACGTTCATTCGCTTTGTCGCCCCATTTACGCTTGCCCGCACACGCTGGATGTTCGGGTTCCATCGACGCTTAGTGCGACGATGCGAGTGCGACACGTTCATGCCCCATGACGGGCCCTTACCACACAACTCACATACCGATGCCATCTCGACCAATTACTCCTTGCGATAGCGGANCTGNTCCGCCTCCGGGNAGGAATTCGTNCTCNAATTCCCTTGCGACCACCGCACGCTATCGGCGAANTTCGCCATCTAACACCGTGCAANCGATCGACNACGCATAAATACTTCGCTACTAGTTTCTTGAGAGAGNTCCCTTNCNTGCGAGATCGCAATCAATGAACACNAACNCCGAGANATCTGAACCTCCACTCACCTTTGATGAACTTGCTCAGATCGATATTGCGCGTCTCAAAGGAGTCGGTGAGGCAAAACAACGCGCTCTTCACGAGTACGGCATCAGCGATGTTCTCGAACTCTTAATGACATACCCACGACGATGGGTTGATCGCACGAATCANCAGCGGGTCGCAGACGCAGCCTTGGGAGAAGAAGTTCTGCTCGTGGTCGAGGTTCGAGGGGTTGAAGAACGGCAGATGCGAAACCGCCGAAAGATGGTGAACGTCCGAGTGGGCGACGGAACGGGGACACTCCGAATTACCTTCTTCAACCAGCCATGGAGAGCACGGCAACTTACCGTCGGACTGGTGGTCGCAATCCACGGCAANGTGGAGGACTATCGAGGAAGCCTTCAGATGACGAACCCGGTTGTCGACCTCATCGGTGACCGAACGGGCCGCATCGTGCCGATCTACCCCCAGAGTGAGAAGGTGCGCATCACGACATGGGAGCTTGCAGCACTCGTTGACCAAGCGCTGAGGCGATGCGAATCAAGAGGACTCGCTGACCCGCTATCAATCGCCGATCAGGAACGGCTCGGGCTTATTGGACGTTTCGAAGCAGTGAAGTCGATACATGGCCCCGACTCAATGGCTGATGCGACCGCTGCTCGACGCCGGCTTGCCTTCGACGAGTTGCTTCGAGTGCAGGTCGAACTTGTTCGACGAAAGCGCGAACTTGAGCGAACCTCACAGGGCATTGAGCACGTCGTGGGTGGTGAACTTGTCGAACGCTTTGTGGGCGCGCTCCCGTTTCCATTGACAGCAGCCCAACGCCGCGCTTTCGATGAAATCGCATCCGACATGGCCTCACCCCAGCCCATGCACCGGCTCTTACAAGGTGATGTTGGGGCAGGAAAAACGATTGTGGCAGTCGCCGCACTGCTCAATGCGGTGTCTGGTGGTCACCAGGGCGCCCTCATGGCGCCGACCGAGGTTCTCGCAGAGCAGCACGGCAGTGGTGTGAAAGCGTTGCTCGATGGACTTGTCGTCGTCGATGGCGGCAACCTGTTTGGTGAGCGGCCCCTGCGAGTCGAACTCTTAACCAATCGAGTGACCGGCCAAGATCGACGCGAGGTTCTCGCCGGGCTCGCCGACGGATCGGTCGACATCGTGATCGGCACCCACGCACTGATTCAAGAGGGAGTCGAATTCGGAAGCCTCGGAGCAGTCGTCGTCGATGAGCAACACCGATTCGGTGTTGAACAACGAGCAGCGTTGAGAGCGAAGTCTGATGGTGTTGTCCCCGATCTTCTCGTGATGACCGCAACACCGATTCCGCGAACGGCNGCAATGACGGTCTACGGAGATCTTGAAGTGAGCGCACTTGACGAGTTGCCGCCTGGAAGAACTCCAATTGCGACACATTGGGCAGCCGGGCCACTTTCAGAAGCAAATGTATGGGCATCGGTTCGGGACGAAGTTGAGACAGGTCGGCAGGCCTACGTCGTTTGTCCCCTCATCGAAGAGAGCGAGAACCTAGAAGTTGCCTCAGCAGAAGAAACCTTCGAACAACTCGCCACCGGCGAACTTTCGAATGTTCGGGTCGGTCTACTCCACGGCCGAATGTCGTCTGCGGAGAAGGAAGCAACGATGGAGGCCTTCCGCGCACGCGAACTCGACGTGCTCGTGGCAACCACCGTGATTGAAGTCGGGGTTGATGTCCCGAACGCGACGGTGATGGTGGTACTCGATGCCGACCGTTTCGGAATTGCGCAGTTGCATCAGTTGCGCGGGCGCGTTGGTCGTGGTGAACATGCGTCGACCTGTTGGCTGATGACGACTAGCGAAGACGCCAACCCGCGCATCGAGGCATTGGTGGCATCNACCGATGGTTTCGAACTTGCNGAAATTGANCTTGAGTTGCGGGGCGAAGGCACGTTGATGTCGTCGGCGCAGAAGGGTCGTAGTGATCTTCGGCTCGCGTCTCTGCGTCGTGATCGAGAACTCATCGAGCAGGCTCGAGAGGTTGCATTTCGGATCATTGACAACGATCCGGACCTCGCTCAATCAAATGTGCTGCGATCTGAGATCACTCTCTTACTCTCTGAGCGCGAAGGCGACTATCTCACGAAATCCTGACGATGCGCTTCACTCAGAAGTCGGGGAATTCCTCANCCTCTGGAAGCACGAGATCCCAGCGGTCGAGACAGTCCTCGCATCGGTAGGCAACGATGTCACCCGGAAGCCAACGTGGGCCCTCTTCTCTTGGGNGNGTGAGGAGAAATGCACGACCCCCNCAGTCGATNCAGTCGATCTGCGGATAAGGCTCAAAGGGTTCTTCGGCCGAACTCATAACCGCGAGTATTGCGGATTCGAAACGTAGCCTGAGATTGTGCGCGTCGTTTCGGGACACCTCGGTGGCAGAAAGATCGAAGCCCCAGCGGGGAACCACACCCGTCCGACCACCGATCGCGTTCGAGAAGCGGTATTCAACTCCCTNGGATCGATGGGAGTAATTGAAGGGGCANTCGTCGCCGACCTCTACGCNGGCAGCGGAGCGATGGGTATCGAGGCGCTATCACGGGGAGCNGCCCACTGCACNTTTATCGAAAATGACCGGGCAGCCCTCCNAGTGCTCAACGACAACGTCGCCAACCTTGGGCTNAACCCCGTCACNACCATTNTTCAGGGCTCAGTCGNATCACATCTGCAACGCCTCGACGCTGACATCGTTCTCGCAGATCCGCCATATGACGGCGTTGACTGGAATTCGATGTTGCTCGAACTTTCAGCCCCGTTGCTCGTAGCCGAGGGTTCACGCGAGGTCGAGCCGATCGGCGGCTGGACAACGCTGAAAGCACGGCGATACGGGCGCACCTGGGTAACGATTCTCAGTCAAGACGGAGCCTCTGGCTAACGCGCCACAGTTCTCTTGTTTCGCTCAACTAGGTTGGTCTCAACCATGAGTATTGCGTTCGTTCCCGGAAGCTTTGACCCGATGCACCTCGGGCACCTTGACGTTGTCGATCAGGCTCTTGAGGTGTTTGGAGCAGTCGTCGTTGGTGTGTTGCATAACCCATCGAAGCCCTCGGGATTGTTCACCCCCGATGAGCGTGTTGCACTCGCTGAGCAGACGGTCGGTGACCGACAAAATGTGACCGTCGGTGCGTTTAGCGGGCTTGCGGTTCAGGCTGCCGCGGCTGCCGGTGCTGACATCATCGTAAAAGGTCTTCGCACGACAAACGATTTCGATATCGAACAGCAGATGGCCCACAACAATGTTGCCCTTACCGGCATCCGGACCGTCTTCGTTCCGTGTCGGCCAGATCTCGCCTACATCAGTAGCCGATTCATCCGCGAGATCTCTTCTCAAGGAGTATCGATCGATCACATGGTGGTTCCAGCGGTGTCTGCTGCTCTCTCAACCAAACACGGAGAGGTCAACTCATGAGCCAAGACGAATGGGTGAATGATCGGATGCCTCATCAGGTTGATCCGGGCATTGACGTAGGAGTTGACGACGCCGAATTCGAACAACCTTACGAAACTGACGTGTCTCGTGATCCGCATCTGGGTGATGCAGAGACGTTGCTGAAGCGGGCAGTCGACATCATCGTGACGGCTCCGACGATGCCATTAAGTTCGTCGCCGCGCGTCGACCGAGACGAAATGGTCGAGTTGTTGTCAGAGGCATTATCGAGACTTCCTGAAGAGCTTCGCCAGGCGAGACACCTCCTTCGAGAACGGGATGAATTCGTTGCTCGAACTCGACGGGAGGCAGCGGAAGTTGTCGAAGCAGCCCGCGTGCAGTCAGAACGGATGGTGCAGCGAACCGAAGTTGTTCGCGCCGCCGAAGCTCGGGCTCGTCACATCATGGAGACGGCATCATCGGAATCTCGTCGATTGAAGAACGAGACCGAAGATTTTCTCGATCAGCGGCTCGCAAGTTTTGAGATTCTTCTTGAACGTCTTACCCGAGCTGTGGCAACCGGACGCCAAAAGCTGTCGATCACCGGTGTGGAGACAGCAGTTGCAGACGAGTCAGCACTAGAGACTGACGAGTCGGGATTCTTCGACCAAGACCGTTAACGAGGAGAGCGGTGATGTCATCGCCACAGACACGAGCGCTTCGAATCAACATGGTGGAATTGCTGCGTCATCCCGGGAGCGAACGCACCATCGAACACGAAATCTCGGCAGAAGATCTCGGCTGCCAGTTGGCGCCCGGACAATCTGAGATTGCAGGAAATGTCGTTGTTGGGGTCACCGCCGTTGCCGCCACCGATGATGTTGCAGTCTCAGGTCTTGTTGCGATTCCGTGGAGTGGTGAGTGTCGGCGATGTCTGAAGGCGATTTCAGGAGTCCTCAACGTCGATTTTGATGAACGTTTTGCGTCGGCCCGAGATCGAGACCGGCTGTCGACTGTCGATGGTGACCTTTCACTTGTTGAAGGTGACCAGATCGATCTTGTCGAACCGATTAGAGAAACGGTGATGATCGAGACCCCGACGAGCGTGCTGTGCAGTGATGATTGCAAGGGGATCTGCGACGTATGTGGCGTTGATCGCAATGAAGCCTTGTGCGAATGCGTGGTCGTGGTTCGAGATGAACGATGGGCTGCACTCGACGACCTGCATCTCGACGACTAAATCTCTCGACCGCTATCTGGTGGTTCCCCGATAGCCTCATCTCGCCCTCGAGGAAAAGAAAAGTCTGTTCCTACAATTGAGTGACGGAGAAGTCAAGTGGCCGTTCCGAAGAAGAAAACCTCAAAGTCGAAGACCCGCAGTCGTCGTGCGAGCAATTGGAAGCTGTCAGCTCCAGCTCGCAGCACATGCCCGCGCTGCGGCAGCGCAAAGACACCCCACACGGTTTGCCAGTCGTGTGGCTGGTATAAGAATCGCGTTGTTGTCGACGTCTCCTGAGTAGTCTCGCAACATGCTCCCGGTTGCCGTCGATGCAATGGGCGGCGACCACGCTCCCGACGCGATTGTCGCAGGGGCTCTCCTCGCCGCCGAATCAGGTATCCCAGTCACTCTCGTCGGCCCCGCCGACCTTCCATCTAGGCTCGATACGGGCTCATTGCCGCTCATCGAGGCCTCCGAGGTCATCGAAATGGATGAAGACCCGGCGCATGGGGTCCGACGTAAAAAAGATTCCACGCTGGTGCGCGCCGCTGAGGCAGTGCGTGACGGTGTTGCGTCAGCAATGGTGTCCGCAGGGAATACAGGTGCCACGATGGCCTCAGGGCTTCTTCGNATGGGTCGTATTCGGGGNGTTGGTCNACCGGCGATCGCNGCGATGATNCCTGTACCCGGCGGCACTCCGACGGTGCTCCTCGATGCTGGCGCGAACTCCGAAGTTCAAGCCGACTGGCTCGTGCAGTTTGCTCAGATGGGCAGCATCTTCGCCGAACACCGACTCGGAATTGCAAATCCGCAGGTCGGGTTGTTGTCAATCGGGGAAGAGGCCGGCAAGGGTGACTCACTTCGCAAAGAGGTATTTGGACTGTTGGACGAATCATCGGGGTTCAATTTCATCGGCAACGTTGAAGGCCGGGATGTCATGTCTGACGACTGCGACGTTGTGGTGACCGACGGGTTCACCGGAAATGTCGTGTTGAAGACTCTTGAGGGAGCAATGCGCCAGGTGATGTCAGCCCTAACCGAAGCGGTGACTGCAAATGCCGAACTGGCCGAGCACGCAGCTGCACTGCTGCCTGAAATTCTTCCCCTGCAAACATCGCTGGAGGCAGAGACCTACGGCGGCGCAATGTTGCTCGGAACCAATGGTGTCTGCATCATCTCGCATGGTTCGTCGTCGCCGACGGCGATCAATAATGCGATCGGCGTCGCTCGTGACATGGTCGACGCAGACGTCGTTGGCTCGATTGCGGCAGCGATCCAACCGCATGATTGATCTCCCGCAACGTCGAGCAGGAGTACACTTCTGTCGTGGCTGAAGGACAATTGACCCGCGATGAAATTCTCGACACCGTCCGCGATCGACTCGCTGACATTCTCGAGACCGATCCATCTGGAATTGCCGAAGGCAATTCGTTTGTTGACGACCTTGAAGCCGACTCACTTGCTCTCATCGAACTTGTCGAGGCGCTTGAGGAGGCATTCAGCACGCGGATCGCTGATTTCCGTGTCGAGGATGAAGACCTCGAAGACCTGAAGACGGTTCGTGACGCCGTCGATTACGTGGCGTCCCGAGCTGGGCTCTGACATCAGGAGTCGGCGATGAGCCGGCACTTCGAGCAACTTCAGCAGTCCATCGGATACGAATTTTCTGATGTAGTACTGCTCCGCCGAGCATTGAGTCATCGCTCATGGATTGCGGAGAGCGACGACGAAGTTTCGAATGAACGCCTCGAATTTCTCGGCGATGCGGTTCTTGGCTGGGTGGTTGCGGACCTCGTCTATTCCGAGTTTGAGAATTGGGATGAGGGCGTGCTCACCGACCTTCGCAAAAGTGTCGTCAATGCATCGGCACTGGCTGAGGTTGCGAGAGACATCGATCTCGGCGCCTACCTTCTGCTCGGTAACGGCGAAGATGCAGCTGGCGGACGCAACAAGGAGTCGATTCTTTCCGACGCTCTTGAGGCCGTCTTCGGAGCGGTCTACATCGACGCTGGTTCACAACAGGCCTTCGATGTGGTGCGGAGTCTTATCGCTCCTCGGCTTGCAGCCGCACCATCACGCCTTGACCGGCTCGACCAGAAGTCGACCCTGCAGGAACTGCTTGCGTCACTCGGGCGACCGTCGCCGTCGTACACGATTACCTCTCAAGGGCCCGACCACGACAAAGAATTCACAGCAACGGTGGTGATCGATGGCGAGGTCCTTGGGAGTGGCGTAGGGCGATCGAAGAAGTTGGCAGAACAGCAGGCAGCGGGCGAAGCAATAGATGCGCTTCACGCCTCGGATCATGCCTGAACTACCTGAAGTCGAAACAGTCCGCCGTGGCCTTGAGCGCACCCTTGTCGGCCGTCGTTTCGATGAGGTGACGGTTGGTCGTGAAAGGGTCGCTCGTCGAACGTCTCGTAAGGGACTTCGAGACGGTCTCACCGGAGCACGAGTGGTTCGGGTTGATCGGCGAGGAAAGTACCTGTTGCTCGAACTCGATTCAGACTCGCTTGCAATGGTGCATCTTCGTATGAGCGGTCAGGTCGTGGTCGATGAGGGCCGTACGGCGCCACCGCCGCACAGCCATGTCGTTGCAGAACTCGACGATGGGAAGCGAATGTTGTTCATCGACCCGCGAACGTTTGGGGAGGTCGTCGTTGCCTCACGCGGTGAGGTCGAGGTCCTCATTCCTGAACTGGGACGACTTGGTATCGATCCGTTGGTTGACGGCGTAACCATCGATGACGTCGTGTCGATGTGTCGCAACCGGCGGCGACGGGTGAAATCACTGCTCCTCGATCAGTCAGAGATCGCAGGAATTGGCAACATTTACGCCGACGAAATCTGCCACCGCTCAGGTGTTCGCCCTGACCGGCAGGCGCACACCCTGTCGAGACGATCCTGCCGTCGACTTGCTGATTCGATCGTCGATGTCATCGAAGAAGCAGTCGACCTTGGNGGATCGACCCTTGCCGATGCACAGTACGTGGGTGTCGATGGAGAACCCGGGTCATATCAAGATCNTCACAGGGTCTACGCCCGAACCGGTCAACGATGCATGACATGTGACCGAGGCATTATCCGCCGAATGATGATCGACCAGCGCGGCAGCCATTTCTGCCCGGTTTGTCAGCGTTGAATCACCACCTTTTGGTGTGCTCGGCCGAGTAGATTCATCTTGGCGTGTTTCTCAAAAGTTTGACTCTCAAAGGCTTCAAGTCGTTTGCCGATTCAACGACGATGGGTCTCGAACCCGGGGTGACGGTCGTTGTCGGCCCGAACGGTTCCGGAAAGTCAAACGTCGTTGACGCAGTGGCGTGGGTGCTCGGCGCGCAGGCACCAAAAGCGGTGCGAAGTCAGAAGATGGACGACGTCATCTTTGCCGGCACAGCGAAGCGATCCGCGCTTGGTCGCGCGGAAGTGAGCTTGACGCTCGATAACTCTGCAGGACTCCTTCCTCTGGAGTTCACCGAGGTCACGGTGACTCGCGTGTTGTTCAGGAACGGTGACAGTGAGTACTCGATCAATGGTGTGCCATGCCGACTTCTCGACGTTCAAGAGTTGCTCTCCGATGCAGGTGTTGGTCGCCAGCAACACGTGATCGTGTCGCAGGGTCAGATCGATGCGGTCTTAAACGCGCGACCTGAAGATCGTCGGTCGATTATTGAAGAGGCAGCAGGGGTGCTCAAATATCGAAAGCGCCGCGAGAAAGCTCAACGGCGACTCGATGCCACCGAAGCCAACCTTGTCCGACTCCAAGACTTGTTGCGCGAGGTGCGTCGACAACTCAAACCCCTTGAGCGTCAAGCGCATGCGGCACAACGACACGTTGAACTGCAGGCCGAACTCGACACACTCCGCATGTTCGTTGCTGGCCGTGAGATTGCCACGCAGCGAGCGAAGCTCGTCACGATCGAAAACGACCGCATGCAGGCAAGCGAAGTTCAGAACACATCGAAAACCCGACTTGCGGAACTCGATACCTCGATCATGGGCATCGAGGCGCAACTCTCCGCCAGGGGAGCGAGCGATGTGCGCGATCGCCTCGGCAACGTCGAGCGCCTCATCGAACGCGCTGACGGTCTCCTCGGCATCATCGATGAGCGCCGCCGGTCGTTGGAGCGTGATCGCTCCCAAGGTCTCGACGCTGATGTCATTGCAACCCTTGAAGCCGATGTTGCCGGGTTCCGCTCTGAACTCACAGAAGTTGAGGCAGGCCTCGCCGAGTTGCAGCCTGAGGTTGCCGCACTTGAAGAGGAAGAACGGCAACTCGAAGCAGAACGCGAGGCCGCTGAGTATGGTGGCGTCGACCTGGGTTCGAAAGCCGCAACTGCAGCCGCTGAGGTGCGAGGTGAGCTTCGATCGGTTCGGTCGTCGTTAGAGCGCAGTCGCTCAGAACGCGATCGGGCCGTTGAGCGAGTCGAACTCTCCCGTGGCCAACTTGTCGAACTGGTTGATGAAATTGATAGGTACCGAGATGAATGCGAGTCGGCCACCAACGCTGAGGAGCCACTCGTTCGCCAACACGCAACCGCTGAGGCGGCGCGTGTCGCAGCTGAGAACGCGTTCGCAGAGGCCGAGCGAGTTGAACGTGATGCATCCTCCAAGGTTGAGCGGCTGAAGGCCCGTCAAGAGGCCCTCCAACTTGCCCTCGACTCCGCAAGGGCTCGTGCAGGGGCCGAACGCCTTGTTGGTCTTGAAGGTGTTCTCGGAACGTTGCTCGATGTCATCGCAATCGATTTCGGATGGGAATCGGCGATTGAGGCCGCACTCGGCGAGGCCCTGTCTGCGGTCGTTGTCGAATCAGCACCGAATGCCCGCACGGCACTTGAGGCGCTCCGCACCTCGGCCACATCGGGAGCTGTGCTCGCAGCGGTCTCGGGCCCNTCGGTGAANGCTGAAGTTCCNTNAGGNTGTGTNTCGGTTCTCGGTCACGTNCGAGCGACGAACCCCGGGGTTCAGTCACTTCTTGAGCGGCTCTTGTCGCACGCGTTCAGCGCTCCGTCNCTTGATGCCGCAATAGATGCCGCTCTGTCTCATCATGACTTCGTCATCGTGACCCCTGAAGGCGATCGTTTGTCGGCAACGGGATGGAGAATCGGATCATCCTCGGGCGGTGCTACCGCCGCAGCCCTTGAAGAGGTTGGTGCCGGGGTCGACGCTGCAATGAAGACGCTTGAGGCCGCCGAAGGTGCCCGTGCGGAAGCGCGCGCCACTCTCGACCAGGCGCGGTCAGCAGAGCGGGAGTTCACCGCAGCGCTCGATCGAAATGATGGTCGTTTCCTCGCTGCGTCAGAGGCATTGGCCCAAGCCCAAGCACGTCGGCGTGAGGTTGATGCTGAGCGCGAGGGCGCCGAGCGTTCAATTGCGGAGTTTGTCTCGGCAATTGAGGTCAATGAACAGCGCTTATCTGAACTTGAGGCGGCCTTGCCAACCCTTGTCGCNGCCGAACAGGCTGAAGCAGATGCAGTGCGTCAGCGAGATGAATCTCGTGCGGCAATCGATGCGTGGTCGGCGCTGTTGNTATCAAAGCGTCGTGANGTCGAAGTCCGCTCCGCTGGGCTCAATGAACAGCAGGAATTTNTGCGCCGNCGGATCGCCGACATCGATGGCCGTCTTGAAGCCNACCGTGAAGCNCAAGCGGGTGCAGCCGGCCGCCGCGAACAAGTTGAACGCGCCCTTGGGGCGGTTGCTGCGTTGCGAGNGTTCGTCGAAGANCGACGTNTTCAGGTAACNGCNGCCCGTGACTCACTNGTAGAAGAGCGCCAGCGCCAATCTGCNGAAGTAACCGAACTTACNGAGCGTCTCGACCAACTGAGGCAGGAGCGTTCAGCATTGGAGACTGNGCTGGAAGAGTCGCGCGAGCGTCTTACCAAAGCCGAAATTACAGAAGCAGAGGTGAAGTTTCGACTCGAGACAACGATCGAGTCGCTGCGTCGCGATCTCGATATCGAGCCAGAGGTTGCTGAGGCCGCCGAACCTCCNGAAGTTCCGGAAGGGGCGACACCTGCNGGNCGCGTGCGTGAACTTGAGCGNGAACTGCGACTGCTTGGACCGATTAACCCCTTGGCATTAGAAGAGTTCAACGAACTCAGCCAGCGGCACGAATTCCTTGAGGGGCAGCTAGAAGACGTCCGCTCGACGCGCCGTGAACTCAATCGAGTCATTGCAGCAGTCGACGTTGAGATTCAGAATGTGTTTGCGTCAGCGTTTGCTGACGTGAGTTCTAACTTTGCTCAACTGTTTGGGGCTCTCTTCCCCGGTGGTAACGGCGCGCTTAAGTTGACGGCACCAGATGATTTGCTGAACACCGGTATTGAGGTTGAGGCAAAGCCCAGCGGAAAGAATGTGAAGAAGTTGTCACTGCTGTCGGGCGGTGAGCGTTCATTGACCGCTCTTGCGTTCCTCTTCGCTGTCTTCCGGTCTCGCCCGTCTCCGTTCTATGTGATGGACGAGGTTGAGGCAGCGCTCGACGATGTCAACCTTCACCGGTTCTTGAACCTTATTCAGGAGTTCCGTAAAGAAGCCCAACTTCTCATCGTGTCGCACCAAAAGCGGACCATGGAAGCAGGAGACGCATTGCTTGGTGTGTCGATGCAGCCGGGCGGTTCGTCGAAGGTGGTGACCGAACGGGTCTCGGCAGCGTCGAGTAATTGAGCCGTCGTCTGATTCCCCGTCACAGATAACGTCAACTGCCGATGGACCAAAACAACTGGATATATCTCGTCCTCATCCTGCTCGTACTCGGGTTTGGCGTAGGAGTAGTAGTTGCAGGCCGACGTCGGGGAGGGTCGACTAATCCAGCGGGCGCTCGCCAACAAGTTGTCGCTACACCTCAACAACAGCAAGTAGCGACAGCGGCCGCGGTGGAATTATCAGGTGAGGTCGACGATGCTGCTGATGTCGCTGCCGACGAGATTGGTGACGAGAGTGCCGAGGCTGAGCCGGTTGAGCCAGAGGCGCCGAAGNCGATGCGTGACCGCTTGGNGCGGGCGCGCGGAGCATTTTCTGACGCGATTGGTTCGGTGCTCGGNCGTTCAGCCATTGANGACTCGGTGTGGGAAGAGCTCGAAGATGCACTGCTGATCGCCGACGTCGGAATCGGCGTNGCGACGTCGTTGCTTGACCCGTTACGTGAACGCGTTGATAAGGGCGATATCGATAGCCCCGATGCGTTGATCGCAGCACTACGAGAGTCGATGATTACGCAACTCGCAGGGGCGAATCGTGAGCTTGCGATGCGACCAGATGAAGGGACATCAATTTGGTTGTTTGTCGGCGTCAATGGAGTGGGTAAGACGACAACAATCGGGAAGCTCGCATCGCGCCAGATCGCATCAGGTTCGACGGTTTTGCTGTCCGCAGGCGACACGTTCCGAGCAGCGGCTGCCGATCAACTCCAAACCTGGGCTGAACGTTCGGGAGCAGAGATCGTCCGAGGTGCCGACGGCGCTGACCCATCGAGTGTGGTGTTCGATGCGGTTGAACGAGCGAGCGCCAAACGCATCGATCTAGTGCTCGCCGATACTGCAGGCCGCCTACATAACAAACAGAACCTGATGGACGAACTCTCGAAGGTTCGACGAGTAGCCGAGAAGGGAAGTGGCGTGGTGACCGAGACATTGTTGGTCATCGACGCCACAACTGGCCAGAACGGTCTTGCTCAAGCGAGAGAGTTCGCTTCCGCAACGGGCGTGACCGGGGTAGTCGTGACAAAACTCGACGGATCCGCAAAAGGCGGAATCGTGTTCGCAGTCGAAACAGAACTCGGTATTCCGGTGAAATTTGTGGGTGTGGGTGAACAGGTTGACGATCTTGTGCCATTTGACCCAACCGAATTTGTCGACGCTCTGGTTAGCAATTAGTTCGGGAACTCTTTCGTGAAGGGTGACGTCAAACCGGGTATGAGAATGAATCGTGTTCTGATCTTGCCCGCGGTTATCGCCGGGTTATCCCTCATTGCTGTGTCATGTGCTGTCGACGACACTGACTCAGGCGACCTCACCCCACCAGAGGTGATTCGCGTCGAGGGGAGGAGTGACGGCGCTGCCACCGCAAGTGAAGAGTCGGCGGTCGCTGACACTGCGGAATCTGCACTGTCGATATCTGAACACTCCGCCATCAATGGTGACATGGCATCCGACTACATGGTGCCGTGGACGATTGTCACTGACTTTGTGGTCGGTGATCTTCCGGCGCTGCCGACGGGCTCAACGGGTTACGTGTATCGATCTGATTCAACCGTGTCAGAAGATGTTGCGGTTCGGTTGGCGACGGCGCTTGGCGTAGACCCAACTCCGCAGACGCGTCCCGAGGGGTATGAGGTTGAATGGGCATTTGGGCCAGATGATGGCACCGCTCCCTCGGTCACTATTGATGCGTTTAGCCAGCATTACTGGTGGTACTCGCCTGATTGGTCCGAGGGCGAGGCGATGGACGAACTGTATTCGTGCACGGAAACCGTCGATGCTGAGGGAAACGTCACTGTTGATTGTCCAGAGCCGGAACCACCGGTCGGAGTGCCATCGGCCGAAGAGGCTGAAGCGGCAGCGCGCAAACTGATTTCGGCTGCGGGTTTTGATGTCGACGGCCTGACCTACGAAGTCAATGCAGATGAGTGGTACGCATCGGTGTACGCGAGTCGTCAACTTGTTGATGGGCTTTCGGCCACCGGCGAGAACTGGAGCTTTGGATTCGGAGCAGAGGGCGCTCTGCAATGGGCAGGCGGTTCTTTCGTGGCACCTGAGCAAGTGGGCCCGTATCCGCTCATCGGTATCGACGAGGCACTAGAGCGACTGCGGGAGAATTATCTCGGATCAGGGGGCTCGGTTGGTGAAGAGGTCTCAATTGCGGTGGCTGAGCAGGTTGAGGAACCTGCTGCAGATTCCGCTCTTGCGATGGAGGCAGACGACTCTGTCTCAGGGACGATGATCGATGAAGAGTGGGAAGAACCAGCGGAGATTACGGTGACCCTCGTCGACGTGGCAGCTGACCTGTGGTGGGCAACCGATGTTGATGACAACAGTTGGCTCCTGCCGGCGTACCGATTCATTGGCGACGATGGCGGTTGGTACACCGTGCCGGCGGTTACCGATGAATATCTCATTGAAATGCCGGTCTACATCCAAGACGAGGAACCTCAACCTGAGCCTGCTCCAGCGCCGTTACCTGATGTGTCAGAGCCAGACGATGGTGGCGTCGCATCAGTTGGCCTCGACCAAATGATGGAGAGCGTCATCGTGGTGCTCGAAAACCAGGTCGAAGAACTCGACGATATGACGCTTCAGTTCCTGGAAGAGGTAACCGATGCTCTTTACACCGAAGATGAGTTCGCAGATCTCGCTGCGGCGTTCGGGCTCACGGTTCGGGCGGTGCAGCGTGATGGTGAATTTCTCATGGTGACTGAGGATTATTTGCTCACTCGAGTGAACGTCGTCGTCGAATCTGGAGTGGTGACGGCGGTCGACTCGATCGGTTAATTACGAGTTGCCGAGCAGGCGCGTGATCGCAAAGCGCCATGTGCGGAGAATTTGATCTCGGTCAAGGCCGTCTGCTCGCATCAACGACCATGAGTCAAATGATGTGAGCGAACAGATTGTCGTCTCGCAATACCGACGATGTGGTTGGCGCATTGTGGAGAACTCGGGTTCAAATTGACGTAGCACTTGTTCGTTGAGGCCCTGCCGAAGTCGATANATCGCGTCGCGAGCCTGTGGGACTTCTTCGCTTTTCGTTCGTCCGAGGGTGGCCATTGGTTCGTGCAAGGAAAAAAACTCAAGACGTGCTGTGCACAAGGTAGACACTCGGCGCGAGAGGCCACCTGTTCCGAACTGGTCGACTGCGAGAGCTGACTCAATGCGCTCGAAGTAGCGGGAGATAAACGAACTCCGAAGGTCGTCAAGATTTTCGAAATATCGAAACAGGCTTGCTGAAGAGACGCCAGCGCGTTCAACGACCGCTTCGGTAGATGGCACGCCATGCCCATCGAGGACGAGCGCAATGGCGGCATCGATCACCTTGTTTCGGCCATCTTCTCGACGTTGCCGACGTCCATCATTCCGCGCTGTCGTGCTGTTGGTCATAGTCATCTGTAAGTGTGCCTGTCATTTTTTGAGAGTAATACTCTCAGAAGTTCTTGACAAGCGCATTCGGCTACAGCACAATTTTCCCATGGTTACCGAAGGTTCTTGGGAATCGACCGGTGCAACAATCGGCCGAACCGTTGCTGATTCTGCGCCATCGTTCGATCGAGGGGTTGACCCAGGGCCAGCGGCTCCAAACGTTGTCATTGTGTTGCTTGATGACACCGGCTTTTCTCAGCTCGGGTGTTTTGGGTCAGATATCGATACATCGAACATCGACGCGTTGGCACGCGACGGCATCGCATTCACCAACTTTCATGTCACCCCGTTGTGCTCGCCCACTCGGGCTGCGCTCCTCACCGGACGATCTCAACATGCGGTTGGGATGCGGGGCGTATCGAACTGGAAGACAGGCTTCCCACACCAGCTTGGCCACATCTCTCAACGCGCAGCAACGATTCAAGAAGTGCTCGGCTTACACGGGTACGCAACATTCTGTGCAGGTAAATGGCACCTCGCACCGACGAGCGACATCTCGGCTGCAGGCCCCTTTGATCAATGGCCACTCGGTCGAGGCTTCGATCGCTTCTATGGCTTTCTCGAGGGAGAAACCGACCAGTTTCATCCAGAACTTGTTCGAGACAACTCGCAGGTGTCCCCACCACGTAGCCCTGAGGAGGGGTACCACCTCTCGGAGGACCTTGTTGACAACCTGCTTGAGATGGTCAACAACCTCAAGGGTGTTCGGCCTGACCGGCCGTTTTTTGCATACCTTCCATTCGGTGCCACCCATGCTCCTCATCAAGCACCGCCCGACTACATGCACAAGTACCGAGGGCGGTACGACGAGGGTTGGGATGTGATTCGCCAACGCTGGTTTGAACGTCAGCTCGAACTCGGAGTCATCCCGCCCCACACCCAGTTAGCCCCCCGTAACTCGGGTGTTCAGGCATGGGAAGAACTCCCCGATAATCAACGGCTGCTTGCCTGTCGCCTGCAGGAAGCCTTTGCTGCGTTTCTTGATCACACCGACGACCAAATTGGGCGGTTCATCGACGGCCTTCGAGATCTCGGTGAACTCGATAACACCATCTTTGTTCTGCTGGCCGATAACGGTGCCTCCCAAGANGGAGGTCCGTTNGGGGTCATGCATGAAATGAAATTCTTTAATGGCATCTTGGANACCCCCGATGAGGCGATCGANCGCATCGATGACATCGGTGGGCCTCATTCGCACACCAACTATCCGTGGGGGTGGGCACAGTGCGGTAACTCGCCATTTCGTTGGTACAAACAGAACACCCACGAAGGGGGAGTGCACGTTCCGCTGATTGTTCGATGGCCGGCGGAGTTCGCCGCACAATCGGGAACGCAGCGAGACCAGTTCGTGAGCGTTTCTGACGTCACGCCAACAATTCTCGACCTGTTGGGAATTGAAGCGCCATCGGTCTTCGAAGGTGTCGAACAACTNCCGGTGACCGGGCATTCATTTGNCGATATTTTGCGCGATGCCGATGCGCCGGCCGCAAACACTCTTCAGTATTTCGAAAACAATGGAAGCCGTGCGCTCATTNCTGAACGTAATGGTGAGTGGTGGAAGGCGGTCACCAAACACAATCAAGGTGACGACTTCGATACCGAACCTTGGGAGCTCTACAACCTCACCAATGACCCTTCAGAATGTGACAACCTCGCCGATACCGACTTAGAGATCGCACAAGAGCTCATCGATCTGTGGTGGTCAGAAGCAGAGCGCCATGGTGTGCTNCCNCTCGACGACCGGNTGCTTGAACTCTTTGCNGCGGTGCGCCACGATCGATCGGCTCACCGTCCAGACGGTCTCTACNNATATCGCCCTCCGATGGCCCCGATACCNGCAGGCGCCTCGGCNNCAACCGGGGGCCGGTGGTTTGATCTCTCNGCTTCAGTGACGTTTGCTGAAGGTGACGAAGGTGTTCTGTGGTCGACCGGCACAGAGAATTCCGGGGTGTCTGTGTTCGTTCAGCGCGGACGTCTGATCGTTGATTACAACGCATTCAATGAGCACACAGTGGTCGAATCGGAGAGCGAGATCCCGCCAGGTGACGTTGTCTTGCAAGTGCGCCTTGAACGAACCGACCGAACAACAGGCTGGTGCGAGGTCTCCATCAATGGGGAGGCGTGCGGGCGGAACGACATTTCGCTTTATATGAGAATGGTGTCGTCTGTGGGATCAAGTGTTGGCTACGACCACGGATCCCCTGTCTCCGAGCGTTACGACGCCCCTTATGCATTCACTGGTGACCTGCACGAAGTTGTCATCCGCGTTCCAGAGCGGCGCTCTGATGCAGAAAAGAAGGCAGTTGCCGAATCAGAAATGAGTCGTCAATGACGATTGACATCACGCTTCTAGGCACGGGTAGTCCGATGCCGGCCCCCGATCGTGCCGGGCCCTCCACGCTGATCTCGGCCAAGGGGGAGCATTACCTCGTCGATGCTGGCCGAGGAGTACTTATGAGAATGGCGGCCGCAGGAGTCGGCGCTCCTCAGTTGTCAGCAGTGTTGCTCACGCACCTACATAGCGATCACATCACCGACCTCAACGACGTCATCACCACCCGCTGGGTGATGACGTTTGAGCCGACACCGTTAACGATCGTCGGCCCGGTTGGTACAAAACACGTCGTCGACCATCTTCTCGCCAGCCTTGGCCCCGACATTGCCTACCGGCTTGCTCACCACGATGACCTCGACCACGAGCCGCCGGTGCACGTCATCGAGATCGAGANGGGCGAGGTNCCNTTANNNGGGGCGACCACAATTACTGCAGGACAAACCGATCACAAACCAGTCGAGCCGAGCGTGGGATATCGCTTTGACTCCGGAGGACACTCAGTTGTGGTGGCAGGCGACACGGTGCCGTGTGACTCGTTGGATGCGTTATGTGCCGGGGCGGACGCTCTCGTTCACACGGCGATACGCAAAGACATCATCGCCACAGTTCCGATGCAGCGGCTACTCGACACTCTCGACTATCACTCATCTCCCGAAGAAGCAGCGGCAACCGCTCAACGTGCAGGAATGACAACGTTGGTGCTCACCCATTATGTGCCGGCGATTGCACCTGGCGGAGAACAGGAATGGGTCGATCTCGCCGCAAACGAGTTCGAGGGCCAGATCGAAGTCGGAGATGACCTTCACACTGTGACCATCGGTGACAAAGAAAAAGGAGAATGACCAATGCAGGTAGTGCGAACCCCAGATGAGCGTTTCGGGGCGCTCCCCGATTTTCCATTTGCACCTCACTATGTCGAAATTGACGACGGTGAGGGAGGTCGCCTTCGGGTCCATTACGTCGACGAGGGGCCACGAGATGGGCATACGGTGTTGCTCCTTCACGGAGAACCATCGTGGTGCTTCCTTTATCGCCACATCATCCCGCAGCTTGTCGATGGAGGATGCCGTGTGATCGCTCCAGATCTTGTTGGCTTCGGAAAGAGCGATAAGCCCACCGAGAAGTCCGACTACACCTACGACCGTCACGTCAATTGGATGCAAGCAGCCATCATTGATCACCTCGATATTTCTGATGCAACGTTCTTCGGTCAAGACTGGGGTGGATTGATCGGCCTGCGACTCGTCGCCGAAAACGCGTCACGGTTTGCGCGAGTGCTGATTTCGAACACTGGGTTGCCAACCGGTGATCACCCACTCACTGAGGCATTCATGGCGTGGCAGCATTACAGCAAGACCTCTCCAGAGTTCGAGATTGGGTGGCTCATCAATGCGGCAACCGTTCGTGAATTGTTGGCAGATGAAGTTGCGGCCTACGACGCCCCATTTCCCGACGACAGCTACAAAGCCGGTGCACGAATCTTTCCCTCTCTCGTGCCGACCGCACCCGATGATCCGGCGGCGTCAGCCAACCGCGCTGCGTGGGAGATCTTTGATCGGTGGGAGAAGCCGTTCTTGTGCTGTTTCAGTGACCGGGATCCCGTGACCCGAGGTGGCGATCGTGCATTTCTCTCTCGGGTACCTGGAACTGCAGGTCAACCGCATGAGACCATCGAGAATGCCCACCACTTTGTTCAAGAAGACTCACCCGACGATGTCGCACGCATCATCCTTCATGCGATTGCGCAGGACTCCTGATGANGCTTCGGAGGGTGCTGAGAGCTCTGGTATCGGTTGTGATGGCACCGCGTCGGCATCGACAACGACGTCCTGATGTGGCACCGCAGGGCCAGGAGCACTACGTTCCGAGAGCCCTTGCTGTCGACAGTGCAAGCATGCAGACTTCGGCAGATTCGATCCCGGTCGCAACAACACCCGAGGGAGGCTGGGGTGAGACCTGGCCAGCACCGGTGCTCGCAGGGTGTGATGAACCGCTTGCCGACGAGGCCCCCGATTTACGGGGAGTGTGGAAAGTTGTCGAGGGTCCGTTTGTCGGTCATATCGAACGGATTGAACAGGCGGGTCGGCGCGTGGTGATCACTACCACCGGAGTCATTCATGACATGGTGGCCGATGGCACGCTTGAACGAGGCGTGAACGACGTCGATCCGACCGGGGGCGCCGTATCGGTTGCTGCGCGCTTCAACGACAGCAGACTCGACCTTTTTCCGAACAACATGCGTCGTGCGGTGGTCACGCGATACCTCGACGGTGATGAGATGGTGTGGCGGTACGGCCCGTACCGAAATCGATTGCGTCGACTCGAGGCACCGACCGATGGTGTGCAGACTGAATTGCTCGAGGAGGCTGATGATGTCTGAGCGTGATCCTCGTCGCACCGATCGGGTCCGCTACGGCACTATCGACCATGAATACGGGCTCAAGCTTGCAACCACCGAGCCGGGTGATGACGGCCCTGTCTGGATGATCAATCTCATGAAGTATCGAGAGGTTGCTGAGTATGGCGACGGCTCGGCAGGCATTTCCGGACGTGAGGCAGATGACCGCTACATGCCGGTCGAATCACTTGACGCGGTCGGCGCAAGAATTGTCTTCCTCGCCGATGTCGAAGATGTGCTCCTGGGTGACGGAGTGATGTGGGACCGCGTCGCTGTCGTGAAGTATCCGACGAGACGATCGTTCATCGAGATGCAATCCCGGCCTGATTTTCGACGGCAGCATGTTCATAAAGATGCGGGTATGCAACAAACCATCGTCATCGGTGGTGTCCCGTTGTCGATCCCGACGAGCACAGATGCACCTGCAGATGTTCAGTGGTCTGAGGTTCCGCATCCACCGACTGACGATGACGGTCCTGTGGTAGTCGTTCACGTTTTGCAGTTCGGCGATGTTGATGACTCGGCGAATACCCCGTCGGAGATGCAGGTGTACCAATCTGCCGCTGCACAAGTTGCTTTTCGGCACGGGCTGCGAGTTTCGGGATGGTTTTCGGCTGAGGGGACCATCGTTGGTGACGGGCGACCTTGGCATCAGATTCGGTTCCACACCTTCCCCAGTCGCCGAGCGTTCCTTGACGTCGTGCAAGACCCCGATCGGCTTGCGCATCAGAAGGAATTCCGCCAGGCCGCAATTTCTGACACCTACACCATGATTCTGAGGGCATCGATTGATGATCTCGCTTCAAGTGTCGACCAACCCTGAGGTCGAGATCAGCCAAACGGCTCAAATGCACGGCAGGTAGTCTCATGGGCGATGTTTGATTCGCTGTCCAGCCGTTTAGACGGAATTGCCAAACGACTTCGTGGTAAGGGTCGCCTTACTGAAGCCGACGTCGATGAGGTCATGCGTGAAATTCGTACGGCTCTGCTCGAGGCTGACGTCAATGTTCAGGTGGTTCGAGCGGTTACGAATCGAATCCGTGAACACGCGATCGGGGCAACAAAGTCGAAAGCGCTTGATCCTGGCCAGCAGGTCATCAAGGCAGTGCACGATGAACTCATTCGCATTCTCGGCGGCGAGGCCCTGCGCATCGGGTATGCCGCGAAGCCGCCAACGGTGGTGCTCATGGCCGGCTTGCAAGGTTCGGGTAAGACGACGAACTCAGCCAAACTTGCGTCGTGGTTTAAGTCGCAAGGCCACCAACCGCTGCTCGTCGGTGCCGACCTCCAACGTCCTGCTGCAGTCGAGCAGTTGCGCACCCTTGGAGCGCAAATCGATGTTCCGGTCTGGTCGCAGCCGACGAATCCGGTCCAGGTTGCGGCCGACGGTCTTGAAGAAGCGCGCCGTTTAGGCAGAGATGTGTTAATCGTCGATACCGCCGGTCGCTTATCAATCGACACGGAACTCATGCAGCAGGTTCGAGAGATCTCTGAGGCAATTTCACCCGACTACACCTTCCTTGTGATCGACGCAATGACCGGTCAAGACGCGGTACAGACCGCATCAGCATTCCATGAGACCTTGGCCATCGATGGTGTCATCATGTCGAAGCTTGACGGTGATGCTCGTGGTGGAGCGGCACTGTCGGTAAAGGAAGTCATCGGCCGTCCGATTGCGTTTGCATCGACCGGTGAACGCATCGACGCTTTTGAACAATTCCATCCCGACCGAATGGCGGGACGAATTCTCGGCATGGGTGACATGCTCACTCTCATCGAACAGGCTGAACAGGCCTTCGAAAAAGAACAGGCCGAGGAGGCAGCAGCTCGGTTGATGGGTGGCCAGTTCACCTTTGACGACTTCTTAGAGCAGATGCAGGCTCTGAAGAAAATGGGTCCACTTTCTGGTGTGCTCGGGATGATGCCCGGAATGCCAAAAGAGTTAAAGAATGCCGAAATTGGTGACGATGACCTTAAGCCGGTTGAAGCGATCATTTATTCGATGACCCGTGAAGAGCGCGCACGACCAGAAATCATCAACGGCAGCCGCAGGGCTCGCATTGCGACCGGGTCTGGTACGTCGGTTGCTGAAGTCAATCGACTTGTGAAGCAGTTCTCTGAAATGCAAAAGATGATGAAGAAAATGGGTGGCGGAGGCGTGCCGGGCGGCCGGAAAGCCCGGCGGGCCTCGAAAGGCATGAAAGGAAACCCATTCGCTGGTGGTGGCATGCCAGATATGGGTGACCTTGAGTCAATGCTGGGCGGCGGCCAATTTCCCGACTCCAATCCGTTTGGAGATCTCGGAAAGCGTTGACCTGAGGCGCAAGCGCACTCGTTTGGAGCGAACGGTGGGTATCGGCGCTAGGCACCGATAGTCTGCGAGGGTTCCTCATTGCCTCAGGAGACGGTT
>PBWL01000034.1 GCA_002727235.1 Acidimicrobiaceae bacterium | reverse complement strand
TCACTCGCAAGCCTTTCACTGCCAATGATTTTGCTGTATTTCGCCGCTATCGGCATCGGATCACTCTTCACTCGACGACGAAAAGCAGCGGGGGAGAGCGTTGACTGAGAACCCCTCTCACGACCACAGGGTCGACCACAGATGGTTTTCAGACGGCCTTTCGTTCCCGCTCGATCGATTCCAGCGAGAAGCCTGCGACGCGATCGTCCGGGGCGATGACGTCGTAGTTGCGGCCCCCACAGGGAGCGGAAAGACTGTCGTTGCGGAGTATGCACTTGCGATGGCGTTGCGAAACCAGCGACGGGCGTTTTACACGACACCATTGAAGGCGCTGTCTAACCAAAAGTTTCACGATCTCGTTGCACTTTACGGCGAGCAGCAGGTCGGGCTTCTCACAGGCGACGTTGCAATACACCCCGAGGCTCCGGTGGTGGTGATGACCACCGAGGTTCTTCGCAACATGATGTATGCAGCTTCATCTGCGCTTGACGATGTTGGCTACGTCATCCTCGACGAAGTTCATTTCCTACAAGACACGTACCGAGGCCCGGTCTGGGAAGAGATCATCATTCATCTTGAGAGATCGATCCGCCTTGTTTGCCTTTCAGCCACTGTGAGCAATGCACCACAATTGGCCAAGTGGATGACCGAGGTTCGTTGCCGAACTGCAGTCATCACCGAAACGACTCGCCCGGTGCCTTTGGAAAACCACTACATGGTGTTCGACAAAACGAACGAACGACTGCATCTGTTTCCCACCTTTGTCGGGGGCGCTCTTAATCGAGATGCCCTGCGACTTGACGAATCAGGAGTGAGGCATCGCTGGTCGGGGAAGAGCCGCCGTAGCCCGACCGGGGGCACGCGAAAACTCGCCATGCCAACACGACTTGAAGTTGTTGATGCGCTTGATGACAGGGCGATGCTTCCGGCGATTTACTTCATTTTCAGCCGTCGTCAATGTGAGGAAGCTGCGGCGATGGCGGCTCAAGCCGGGATACAACTCATTTCGCAACAGGAACAGAACGCCATCATGCGGATCGTTGATGCCCGACTCCAGGATTTCTCCTCCGATGACCTTTCCGCTCTCGGTATCGATGGATTCGTGCAACAACTCATGTCTGGTGTTGCGCCACATCATGCCGGAATGGTGCCCGCCTTCAAAGAGATCGTTGAACACGCATTTATTTCGGGTCTGCTGAAGATCGTATTTGCGACTGAAACGCTCGCAGTGGGTGTCAACATGCCGGCATCGTCGGTCGTCATTGAAAAGACAACGAAATACAACGGCGACCACCACGTGTCACTCAGTGCAGGTGAATTCACTCAATTGACCGGGCGGGCAGGGCGACGCGGCCTTGATGAGGTTGGACACGCCATCGTGTTGTGGAACCCGTTTGTGCGCTTTTCTGAGGTCGCAGAACTGGCAGGGAGTTCGACCTACAACCTTCGCTCGGTGTTCAGGCCGACGTTCAACATGGTGGCGAACCTCGTAAGTAGGTGCAACCGTGAGGAAGCGCGTGAGATGCTCATGCTGTCGTTTGCTCAATATCAGCGCGACCACGATGTTGTTCGCCTGCAGGCACGGCTTGCGCGGCGCCGAACCGAGTACAACGACCGTCGCGAGCAGTCGAGAAGTCCGTTTGGAGACATCGAGGAATATCGCTCTCTGCAACAAAAGATGAAGGACGGTACCGCAACAAGTTCGGTCGGTCTTAGCAATCTTCGCCCAGGTGACGTCGTCTATTCGGCGGTTGGCGCGTACCGGGGACCAGTCGTCATCGCGGCAACTGCTCATCGCTCAAATGGCCTACGCCTTTCAGTCGTCACTGCGAGCGGAAAACTCGCAACGGTGACGTCGCAAGAATTTATTGGAGATGGAACTGTGGTTGGCACCGTGGTGATGCCCGGCTCGTTCACACCACACAAAAAAGAGTTCCGCCAGGAAGCCGCCCGACGTTTGAAACGAGCGAAGCTTCGACCCGAAGGCGCTCGCCGCCCACGGGCTAAGGAGTCTCGCAGTCACCATAGTTCTGAAGTGCACCCCGTGGAGCTGGATCCTGATCTCAAAACACGGCTTCGAGCGGCAGAAGATGCTGATCGCCGTGCAAAAGAATTGGAACGACTCGAGAAAGACATCGCCTCTCGACGTGGATCGCTCGGCAGAGACTTCGACGGAGTCGTATCGGTGATGTCGAAAATGGGTTTTCTCAAGGAACAAGAGTGGGTACTGACCGAAGATGGCGACGTCCTGTCACGAATCTTTCATGAGTCAGATCTTCTTGTAGTCGAAGCACTCAGATCGGGTCTACTCGACGGGTTGTCGGCCGCCGAACTCACAGGGCTTGTCTCGGCAATTGTGTATGAATATCGAGGAATCGATGAGCCTCCACCTCCGTGGTTTCCGACGAGAGAGCTCCAAGAGCGGTTCCGGCGTCTCGAGAGCATCAGCCTCCAGATCGACGCCATTGAGGGTGAATTCGGTCTAGCTGTGCATCGCCCGCCAGACGCAGGCTTCATTGCCATTGCGCACGGATGGTGTTCAGGAGTTGAGCTCGCTGATCTTGTTGACGATGGTGACCTTGCGGGAGGTGACATCGTTCGGAACCTCCGACAGGTGATTGATCTTTGTCGACAAATCGGAGATGTCGTTTCTGATCCGGATGTCAGAAGGGTGGCCCGAGAAGCTGTTTCTCACTGCACTCGCGGTGTCGTGATTGATATCGCAGGAGCCGACTCTCCTTCGGCCGTCGATCACGCAAATGAACCTGATGTGGAAGATGAAATCTGATGACGATTCGCATCGGTGAGGAGTGGGGAGAGGCGGTCGAATCTGCTCCAGACGGAACACAAACGGCATTCACCGACTGCGATGTCGCCCATGCTCTCGATGATCGCCGTCCGGTCTTGGTGCGTGGCGGGATGCTTCACCAGACGCTTGGATCGCCGGTTGGCAACGCGGTCACACGACGCCTGCCTATCGATCTCGTCGAGATCGTTGACACGTCTTCAGAAACGAGAATCGCAGTGTCCGTCGCAAACATCTGCTTGGTTCAACGTGGTCCATTTGGTCGTTGGCGCGGCCGCATCTTTGTCGTCACAAACTGCGGGGAGTACGCAGGCGTCACACCATGCCCACGAGCACATCCCAATGACGGTACGTTCGATGTACTCGAGGTTGACGCCTCCATGACGTTCTTTCAACGTCGATTGGCGTGGAAGANGGCTGNNTCAGGNTCNCACCTACCGCATCCATCGTTNAGCGTATGGTCGGGGGNNAANTNTTNCCTCACCGTTNAACCAAACGAGCAGNTCATNGTTGANGGAGTCGATCTGAANTTCACAGGCNACGTTGAANTCCGAGTNGTNGCCGATNCCGGTGAGATTTTTATCTGAGATATTGAGATGATCCGCGCTGAGGAACACGCGCCCGCGTAGCATCGCTCAAGTGACCTACGTGGCCGAAGAGTTCACGCCATCTGAAGCTGACATTCTTCGGAGGTACTTCACCAACCTCGATCAGCCGGTCTTTGCGCTGGTGAATCTTCCTGAGGTTGTGAAGGGAGCCCTTTTTGCTCGGTACAGCCGCAGCCCNAAGAGTTTGAGACGCCTCTTTCTCGANGAATTTGTTGGGGATCTCGACATTTCNGGNGATGCGTCCGTNGACGCCACGATGGGANTGGCGCGTGCAGAAGAACTCTATGAACGAGTGTTTGTCGAGTATGGCGATGACTCCGTGGCCCAACTGGGTGGAGTTCACCTGGCGTGTGAGCAAGCCTCCAACATGTTGACAAAGGTGTTGGAACGAGGCCGCTTGATGTCATACCTCGAGCAGAGCACTCGCTATGTCGCATATGACGCCCGGCTCGGTGGGCGTTTCCGGTACTACCGTGACCCACATTTGCTCGCGTCGCGAGTTGGCACTCGGTATATCAGTGAGATGGACCGCATGTTCGAGGCCTACTCCGCGGCGCTTGAAAGTGTCACCGAATACGTTCGTAGCATCGTTCCTCAAGGTGTCGGTGACAGCGATTTCGTCTATCGGCAGGCAACTCGCGCAAAAGCACTTGATGCAGTTCGAGGGATGCTGCCCGCAGCGTCGACGTCAAACCTCGGGATTTACGGAAGCGGTCAGGCATTTGAGGCGCTGTTGTTGCGAATGCGGTCTCATGCACTTCCTGAAGCGCGTGAATATGCCGACCAAATGCTGGTGGAACTACGAAAAGTTATTCCTAGCTTTCTTCGCCGAGTCGATGTGCCCGAGCGCGGTGGTGCGTGGTCGGCGTACCTGTCTGACATCAACTCTCAGACCGAGGAACTCGTCGACAGCCTTTTTGGTTCCGAACCGGTCGATAGTGCTCCGGAAGTNGAACTCGTCGACTNCGACCCTCGTGGAGAAGAGAAGCTGCTCGCTTCGATTTGTTACCCGCACTCTTCGATGTCAGAACGGCAACTGCAAGAGAGAGTGTCCTCACTGAGTGAGGAACAACGATCAGCATTGCTAACGGCGGCCATCGGTGACCGGCAGAATCGGCGTCACAAGCCAGGACGATCGTTTGAACGGCTCGATTACCGATTCGATGTGCTGAGCGATTACGGAGGCTTCCGTGATCTCCAACGACATCGCCTGATGACGATTGATTGGCAGCGCCTCACGCCGAACAACGGATTCGTTCGACCTGAACTTGTTGAAGAGGCCGGAGTTAGGCACCTCTTCGATGAATCAATGGAGCGGTCTGCTGCCCTCTACGACCTGCTGAGACCTGACTTCGCGCAGCAAGCGTCGTATGCAGTTGCGATGGCATATCGCATTCGTTATTCGATGCAATTCAACGCACGCGAAGCCATTCATCTCATCGAGCTGCGGTCGTCCCCTCAAGGCCACCCTTCATATCGAAGAGTCGTATTGGAAATGCATCGCCTNATCGCCGAAGAGGCCGGGCACAGAGCGATAGCGAACTCAATGACCCATCTGACCACTGAGGCTCCTGACCTCGAACGTTTAGATTCTGAGCGTCGCGCTGAGGCGCGACGCGTGTTGGAACGCTAGGGTGCGCCTCATAGCGGTCGACACTCAGAGAAATAGCCCTTAGATTCACTCGCAACAGGACGAAATGACGTAACATCCTTCGNCCTGNNTACCCCCANCAAATGAAGGATCTCCACCATGGCAGATGACGAGATTGTGGAAGACGTCGACGAGGAAGTCGAAGACGACGACATCAATGAAGAGGAGTTTGACGCTGACGCCGAGGACGACGACGGTGAGTTCGATGACTCTGACGACGACGAAGATGGCGAATACGGCGACGAGGATGACGACGACGATGACGATGACTCAAGTGCAAATAGTCGTCGTCAGTCAAAAGAAGATGAGGACGACGATGACGACCTCGTCAACGAAGACGATGTTGAGGCCGACCTCGACGCCATCCTTAAAGATCGAATGGTCACCGTCGAAGACGATGAGGAGGAAGAAGAGGAGACTCCCGTCGTCGTTGATAACAGCGCCGAGGCCGTCGATGGTGTTCAGCCAAAGCGATCTGATGAAAAGGTCTGTCCGAGTTGTTTCTTGCTCGTGAGGAGCGGTGCTCCAACCTGTCCGGTGGGTGACGATGATTGCCCAATCATCAGCGGGTGACGGCGCCACGTATTCGCCTGGCGCAACTGACTGACGTTGCGGAACTACAGAGTCTTGAGGAGATGGCTCGGCGTCGTATCGCAGACGAACGAGGAGGAGAGCGCCTACTCGAAGTGACACCTCCCCGCAGCGAGCAATGGTTCGCAGAGGGCCACGTCACTCTCGTCGCTCTGATTGACGATGTCCCGGTCGGCTTTCTCAGTATGCGAACGGGTGCGATTTCATTCATCGAGGGAGTATTCGTGCACCCTGACGCCCGCGAGGTCGGGTGCGGCGATGCCTTGGTAGACGAAGCTCGCAACATTGCCAAAGAAAGGGGCGGTCGCCGTCTCGAAGCGATTGCACTGCCGGGCGACCGTGAAACAAAGAACCTTTACGAACGAGCAGCGATTACCGCGAAGGCGATCACTGTTGCAGTTGACCTCAGTGACCCTTCCAGTTAGGTGGACGTTTTTCAATAAAGGCGGTGAGGCCTTCCTTGGTGTCTTCCGACGACAACACATGCCCAAATTCATCGTTTGTCATCTTCTTCAGTGTTTCGTCGTCGGCCCAAGCNGACGCAAGCACCACCTTTCGGCTAGCCCAGACCGCAAGAGGAGCGGAATTCGTGATGGCCTCTGCAAGACGGTGTGCCTCGTCCAATGCTTCGCCAGGGGGAACAAGGCGCGAGACGAGACCAAGATCATATGCCCGTTGAGCTGGGATCGGCTCTCCGGTGAGAATTGCCTCCATTGCGGCTGCCTGGCCTATTGCCCGTGGAAGTCGGAAGAGGCCGCCCGCACCAGCAATAAGATTTCGTTTTACTTCTGCGAGGCCGAATGCTGAACGCTCGGTTGCGACAACAAGATCAGCGGCGAGTACCAGCTCACAACCGCCGGCGGTCGCAAGTCCGTCAACTGCAACGATGACAGGCTTTTTCCGATCCCTATAGACAAAACCGCCGAAACCACCGCGGGAGGTTCCGAGTTCATTTGCTCGGCCCTCGTTGATTGCCTTGAGGTCCGCACCGGCACAGAACACTGGACGCTCTTGACCTTCGGTGTTCGCAGTAAGAATTCCAACCCAAACGTTCTCGTCGGACTCCAGTTGATCAACCGCTGCTTCAACGCCGTTTGCAACTTCGCCATTGACTGCGTTGCGAGCGTCGGGCCGGTTGAGCGTAATAACGCCAACGCGTCCCTGAACTTCGTAAGTGACGATTTCGGACATGCCCTGATGCTACGAGACCAAGGTCAGCCGTCTGCGAGTCAGACGTTGTCGTCAGAGCGTTCAGAAGATGTCGCTCCGGATTCACCAGCTGCTTGGCCATAGGCGTCTGTAGCCGCATCTAGTGGAGCGGATTCAGGCTCGACAGCCGAGTCATCCTTCGCAGGTGTTCCTTCAGCCTGCAACTCAGTCTCCGTCTCGATAGAGGGATCTGCTTCAACCGTCGACCTTGTCTCGACAGCTGCCTCTGGCTGATCGATCTGAGTAGTCATCGCGGCATCGACTTGAGAGTCTGCCTCTGGGTTGGCCTCTTGGGCCTCAGCAGGGCTCTCTGTTGCGGGGCTTGCTTTGTCGCTCTTTGGTCGCTGGCTCTTTGCTGCAGCCTTCTTCTCACGGCGCTCCTTCGCAGGGTTGTTACGAAGTGGACGAGGCATTGCGGCGCCTTCCTCAACCTCAATTCCAAATAGCGCTGCAACCTGAGGAATGGCAGGCGCAAGTCGCGTTACCGTCGTAGTGAGGTCATCGGTGATCTTCTCTGGTAGCCCCATCGGCGCTATGAGCAAATGTATGGGCGAGAAGGCCGCCGCTTCGAGCACTGCAATCCACCGTTCTGCCGTTTCGACAGGAGTCAAGGTCGCATTCGTCGAGTCGATAAGCCGTTGCGATATCTCTGCCGGGAAAGGCACACCTGCTTTCGGAGGCTGCGATGAGAGACGCAACGCTCGAATCACTCGACCAATGGCGAGCGCGGCATCGACGTCGCCAAACCACAGTTGCAGTTCCTCTTCTTGGCGGGTGCGCAGAAGCTCTCGCAGCTCATCGGCCAGGACCCGTGTGCCCTTGTCGCGTGCCACCATCGGGTCATCGCTCGCCGCCACCACTGAACGAAGATCGCGTAGGTCGATATCACCGGCAAGCGTCTTCGCTGCCTCAGCACGGTCGTACCACTCTGCAACACGAAGCTGGGGGAGGAGCTTTTCCGCAAGTTGCAGGACAGAGGCTTCGGGCATCGTTGCTCGGCCCTCACTACTTGCCTTCTCATTCTCTGCCTTCAGGCGGGTCCGCACTGCAGCCATTCCCTGCAGTGCGAGTTCGGCGATTGGCCGTTGCTCCTCTGGAAGACCTGCCAGCACCTCATTACGGTGGGCGCGCTGTGCTTTGAGACGCTTCGGCTTTGGCCGCTGAGGCAACTCAGGAGGGGGAGTAAAGCGGGGACCCCGACGCTGATTATCTCGCCGAGGCCGACGGCCTGAACTNTCACCCCCATCGTTCTCGTTACGCCGGCGTCGATTGCTGTTGCGCCCACGATCACGGCCTCCACCACGACCCCCCTCACGGCGATCTCTTTTCGCTCGAGTCTCGACGATCGGATCGAAGTCGGCGCCGCCAATGAGTTCGAGAACTTCGTTTGATGCCGAACGCTGTCGTCCTCCAACTACTGACTGCACAGTGATGCCGTCGATACCCTGAACAACCTCAACCTTAAGGACTTTCCCGACAGTTGCATCACTTGGTAGCACCGATCCATCGAGTACCCCCTTTGGATTCTTTGCTCCAGCAGCACGCCAAGTCCAGGTTCCGTCTTCTTGCGCACTCGTCAGTTCGATTTCAATCCGTCGGGACATGGTCAGAAACGGTATCGGGTTCGGGAACCGTTCGTGACCGCGCGGCCTGTTCCGTTCTANGGAATCGCGTGTGAGAATTCAAGTTCGTGTCACTTCCGTATTGTTCGGTACGGTGCGCAAATGCCTATTTACGCNCTTGGAGACCAAGTTCCCACAATTGATGAATCTGCCTACGTTCACCCAGACGCGGTGGTCATTGGGTCGGTCACCATTGGTCCGGGCTCGTCAATTTGGCCGGGCGCTGTACTTCGGGGAGATGACGGCGAAATTCGTATTGGGGCCCGAACAAGCATCCAAGACAACGCAGTGCTGCACACGACTCCAGCCGATTTCACCATCGTCGGCGACGACTGTGTGATCGGTCATATTGTTCATCTCGAAGGATGCACCATCATGAATGGTTCGCTCGTAGGTAATGGGGCCATGGTGTTACACCGTTCTGTTGTCCATCCTGGAGCAATCGTGGCCGCCAATTCCGTCGTGCTCTATGACGTCGATGTGCCGTCGGGAGCGTTAGCAGTTGGCTCGCCAGCGACGATTAAGGAGGGGCGAGCCGATGCCTCAATGATCGGAATCGCAGCTGAATCCTACGTCGAACGAGGGATGCGCTTCCGGACGGAGCTTCGGCGAATCGATGGGTAGCCCCAAATCTGGGGGAGTGCCGCGAGCAGCACATGTTGTGCTTACGGTTGACACTGCTGAATTAGAGCTCGCGGCAGATGCTCTTCGTCAGTCTGGCGCCCGGGCGATAGAGGAGCGCCACATTGGTAACGCCATCGAATTATGGGCGGTGCTCGGGGACAGTGCTGCAAGTACGGCCTTCGTCGATCGATGGAGAGAGCGATGGCACGCAGGGGTTGAAATGGTGGATCTCACGCCGAGCGATACATGGAAGCGCTATTCCGAGCCGGTGATCGTGAACGAGAAGTTGGCCATTGTTCCAGCATGGATGAGTTTTCAGGAGAAGGAACGCTTTCCGTTCGTTGTCTCGATTGATCCTGAGGAATCATTCGGACTCGGTGACCATCCGACGACTCGAATCGTTGCCGACCTTTTATGTCGCTTGATGGCACCGAAATCGTCAGTACTGGATATGGGTTCGGGCTCGGGTGTGCTCTCAATCGTCGCTGCGCTTCTCGGCGCGCGTCGGGTGCTCGGTATCGATCGTGCCATCGGAGCTGTCGACGTCGCGCAGCGTAACGCCGAACGAAATGCAGTTGACGAAGTGACTGAGTTTTATCAAGGTTCGAGCGTTCCAAATGATGAACAGTTCGATCTTGTTGTCGCGAATATTCTCGCTCCGGTTCTACTCGACTTGTGCGAGCCCATCGTCAGATCGGTGGAACCCGGCGGCACGGTTATTTTGTCTGGCCTTCGTAGCGATCGAAGAGAAGATGTGATCAACCGATACGTTGCTGGTGGATGCCACCTTGCTGAGGACCTTGTTCTTGAAGGATGGTGCGGAGTCGTTATGACGAAGCAGCAATGAGTGACTCGATCTCATCTTGAAAGGGGAGAGATGGGACGGCACCATGTGTTGTAGTTGCAAGGGCACCACCAGCAAGTGCCCGAAGACAAGCGTCGTTGAGCTCATGCCCGGCAGTCAGCGAGGCAGCGAGCGACCCACAGAACGCGTCTCCTGCTCCGGTAGTGTCGACAGGGGTCACGTGAAAAGAAGGGAGACGTTGGCCTATTCCCTCGTGGTAGATATCAATTCCGGCAGCACCTCTTGTCACAATGACAGTCTTGACGCCCGCCTCCTGCAATTTCGAGACTCCGCCGAGAAGTTCAATTTCGTGCTCATTTGGAATCAAGATGTCACACAGTGACAGCAGTTCTGCGCTGAGCTCGGCTGCGGGTGCAGGATTGAGAATAGTCATCGCTCCGGCCTCCCTCGCTGCAATGAAGGAAACAGCCACCGCCGAGATCGGTACTTCAAGTTGAGCAAGGACGACGTCAGAGGGGCCGATGTTGGTCGCCGGCGGACATGCAGCGTTTGAACCAGGCACCACGATGATCGAATTTTCGCCCAAGTCGTCGACAAGGATGAGCGCTCTTCCTGTCGGTTCATTCTGTGCGATGTGAACTCCCGAGAGATCGAGGCCCTCGCCGCTTGCAATGGAGTGAAGGAACCTGCCTGCGTCATCGTCACCGACCGCACAAATGAACGCGGTTCGGGCACCTGCCCTCGCCGCAGCGACCGCCTGGTTGAGTCCCTTGCCGCCGGGGTATTCGTGAAAGTCAGTGCCAATGAGGGTCTCGCCGGGCAGGGGATGCCGGGGTGTGGCGGCGACGAGGTCTACATTTGCGCTACCGACGACAACCACCGAAGCCTGAGGGTTTGGCACTGCTGCCACGAGCGTCAGCTCGACTGTCGGGCGCGAACTCCAATGGGTGCGATAAGGCGATATCCAGCGGTGTGGCGCTCATCTTCACTTTCAGCGCCCCACAGGCCGTATTCGTGATTGTCACGGGCAAAGTCCCGACAGACGAGGTTTACCGGGCATGAACGACAAATTTCTCGAGCGGCATCTTCACGTCGCTCACGAGTCTGTGGTCGCTCTGCGGGAGTGGGGAAGAAAAGGTGAGTCATTCCTTTACACGCTGCNTCTTCCATCCANTCGTCATCAGTGAGATGCCGAGTGATGAAATCGAGAACGTTGCTCATATCTTCCCCCTATGTNATNTNANAATCCCCCCACAGGATTCAANGNCCAATANTAGATGCTGGTGTAGAGCTCGGTCAATTNTGATTTTCTAAGGAGGACATCACCANNTGAACACCNTCCAGAAANCGGTCGACATCTGCCTGGGTAGTATCCCAAGATGTCATCCATCGATGCTGCGACGTCACGGAGTTCCAATCCCAGAAAAAACACCAGTTACGTAATGCTGTTGCGGCCTCGTTTGAAAGAACTGGAAACATNCTGTTGACCGCAGGCGGGGGNCCGGCGGCGTCNCCGAGGATCTCACATGCGCCACTATGAAGTTGTTGGGCCATTGCGTTGGCNTNCGAAGCCCAGNCCAGCCACTGGTCGTTNTGAAGNGCGGCGAGAAACTGGGCAGCGACAAAGCGCATCTTTGANCCCAGTTGATTNACCTGTTTGCGAAGGTGCTGCCCCAANAGTNTCGGGTAAGGCGTGAGATGAACAACCGCCTCGGCAGCCATCAGCCCGTTCTTCGTTCCACCAAATGACATGGTGTCGACGCCCGTCTCAACCACCATTTTTCGCAGGCCCTCTCTGCCGGAACCGAGAGCGGCAACAGCGTTTGCGATTCGCGCTCCGTCAAGGTGCACTCTCATGCCGCACGAGTGAGCCACCTCGCAGAGTTCTCCGATTTCATCCACGCTGTAGGTGGTTCCCCACTCGGTCGCTTGGGTGATGGAGAGAATTCCGGGCTGAGCGTGGTGAATATTTCCGAGCGCTTCAGCTCGAGCATGAATCGAGTCGACGCTCATTTTGCCGTCGACTGAGGGAGTTGAGATGAGCTTTGTGCTTAACACTCGCTCAGGCGCGGCAGCCTCGTCGTCATTGATATGTGACCAGTCAGTGCACAGCACAGACTCTCCCTGCTGGAGCATGGTGGCAAGAGCGAGGATATTTGTACCCGTGCCGTTCAGGGTGAGAAGCACGGAGACCTCACGGCCAAAGAGATCGTTGAAATCAGCCTCAACTTGTCGTGTCCATTCGTCTTCGCCATATGCCAACGCATGCCCAAGGTTCGCTGACGCTATGGCATCAAGAACCGCCGGGTGGATACCCGCGGCGTTGTCGCTCGCGAAGGAACACTTTGGGGGATCTGGAAACATCACACCTCTAGTATCACAGGCCAGTTAGCCTGCCCGCGGTGTCCCAGTCAGTTTTTGAAGCTTCTCGGCGTCGAACATTTGCCATCATCAGCCACCCTGATGCAGGAAAGACAACGCTGACGGAAAAGTTTCTTTTATATGCAGGCGCGGTCGGTGAGGCTGGCGCAGTGAAGGCTCGTGAGGGCCGTCGTTCCGCAACAAGTGACTGGATGGAGATGGAGAAGAAGCGAGGAATCTCTATTTCCTCAACTGCGCTCACATTCGATTACCGAGGAGTGCAGTTTAATTTGCTTGACACGCCGGGTCACCGAGATTTCTCAGAAGACACCTACCGAGTGCTTGCTGCTGTCGACTCAGTGGTCATGGTACTCGATGTCGCAAAGGGTATTGAGCCGCAGACATTGAAGCTGTTTGAGGTGTGCCGAAGCAGAAAACTTCCCGTC
>PBWL01000033.1 GCA_002727235.1 Acidimicrobiaceae bacterium | reverse complement strand
GACCGCGATGACAGCAGCTGACAGCACGGTTCAATCAAGTGGTGTCGGTGCGCCCGTTCTTTCGTTTGACCACACCCAAATGACTTTTCCTGACGGCACAGAGGCCGTACGTGATGTCAGCCTCACCGTCTCTCGCGGTGAATTCGTCACGATTGTTGGTCCGTCTGGTTGCGGCAAGTCAACTTTATTAAAGATCGCGTCTGGACTCCTCGAAGCAACGGGCGGGAATGTGACGGTTGACCGAGACCGATTGGGTTACGTTTTCCAAGATGCGACCCTTCTGCCTTGGCGAACGGTGCTGAGCAACGTAGAACTGCTAGCGGAGTTGCACGACATTCCAAAAGATGAGCGTCGTCAGTTGGCGCTTGAAGCAATTGAAACCGTTGGACTTTCGGGCTTTGTCAATCACTACCCTCGCTCGCTCTCAGGCGGGATGAAGATGAGAGCCTCACTTGCTCGCACGCTTACGCTGAAGCCTCCTGTGTTTCTCTTTGATGAGCCATTTGGTGCGGTCGATGAGATCACTCGAGAACATCTCAATGATGAGACGCAGCGACTCTTCCAGTCAGAAGGCTTCGCTGGCCTATTCATTACTCACTCCATTGCCGAGGCGGTCTTCATGTCGACGAAGGTGATGGTCATGAGCGCGCGACCCGGACGAATCGTCGCCGAATTCGACGTGCCATTTGACTACCCGCGAAAACCCGAACTGCGGTTTGATCCCGAATTTGCTGCGCTGAGCGGCGAGATTTCTCGAGAGCTGAGAGGTTCCCACCAATGACCATTACACATGACGATCAGCAGATTTCCACAGGCGATGATAGCTCAAGCACGAATGAAGGTGCTCCCGTCTTGGGCGGCAAGAAGCGTCGTCGTAGCGGCGGAGATCTCGCCCGTCAGTTCCTACCACCAGTCTTCTTGGGCGCGCTCATCGTTGGAGCCTGGTACTACGTGTCGTACGGGCTACTCACACAAGAGCGCCGATTCTTGTTGCGCCCTCCGCACGAGATCCTTCAGGTCGGATTCTTAGATTGGGATCACTTCTCTGAAATCCTGCAGGCTCTGTGGAGTTCTACTCGGGTTGCTCTCATCGGTCTTGCAATCTCGATTGCGATTGGCTTCTTTCTTGCGACCATCATGAGCCAGACGAAGATCGTCGAGCGAGCGATCTTCCCCTACATGGTGATGCTGCAAGCAATTCCAATCCTCGCCATCGTGCCCCTGATCGGCTTTTGGTGGGGCTATGGAACGACGTCACGGATTGCGGTGTGCGTCATCATCTCTCTGTTCCCCATCATCGTCAACACCCTGTTCGGGCTGCAATCTGCTGAGCGTGGGCTCCACGATTTGTTTACATTGCACCATGCGTCACGTTTAACCCGTCTACGAAAATTGATGTTCCCCGCCGCTCGCCCAGCAATCTTCGCCGGACTCCGCATCTCGGCCGGACTTTCGGTGATTGGTGCCATCGTCGGCGACTACTTCTTCGGCCAAGGAGCAGTTGGCATCGGCCAGCTTCTCAAGCGTTACTCGAGCCGCCTCGAAGGGGAAGAACTACTCGCAGCCGTCATCATGTCCTCAGCTCTCGGCGTAACTGTCTTCTTGTTCTTTGGCTGGCTACAAAATATCGCAATTGGAAAATGGCACGAATCGTCAGGTGCAGACTCATAACTTCTCAGTCCCTACAACAACACCCACCCACAACCACAATCCAAGGGGGAGAACCTTGCTGATTACATCAACCCGAAAGAAATCCTTAAGAACACTCTTAGCTCTTGCTACCTCTGTGTCCCTCATTGCCGCATGCGGCGGCGACGACGATGCAGCCGAGGAGCCAGCGGCCGCAGAAGAATCAACTACCGAAGAAACCACAGCGGCTCCAGTCGCCGAAGCCGGTGTTCTGGCCGGTATTTGTCCTGATCCGTTGGTGATTCAGACTGACTGGCATACAGAGTCAGAGCATGGAGCGTTGTACAACTTGCTCAGCGATGATTACACCGTTGATAAGGGTCGAAGCGCGACAGTCGCCCCGATGCAGCTGGACGGCGTTGATCTTGGTATTGATTTTGAGATTCGTGAGGGCGGTCCGGCTATCGGGTTCTCCTCACCTTCATCGATTATCTACAGCGATGATTCAGTGCACTTGGCGTACGCCAACACAGATGCGCAGATTCTGACCTACCAAGACACACCAATGTTGTCAGTGGTTGCTCCGTTGGAGAAGAACCCCCAGATGATCATGTGGGATCCAGAGACATACCCAGATGTTGAAGATCTTGAAGATCTAAGAGATCTCGGCGTCACGATCAACATCTTCGCCGGCCAGACCTACGCAGAAATTTTTGTTGCTCAAGGTGTGCTGTCGGCAGATCAAATTGATCCTTCCTACGATGCAACCCCTGCCCGCTTCATTGCAGAACAGGGCGCAATCGCTCAGCAAGGCTTTGCTTCTTCTGAGCCATACGCCTACAAAAACGTCTATGAGGAATGGGGCAAGGACGTTGCCATCACATTGCTGAACGACAACGGCTTCCCGATTTACAGCCAGACCATTGCTATCAAGCCTTCAATGAAGGACGAGATGGACGCCTGTTTGACGGAACTCGTCCCAATCTTCCAGCAGTCAGTGGTGAGCTACCACGAAGATCCCGCCCGCACCAACGCAATGATCGTTGACATCAACGTGCAATACGATGACGGATGGGTTTACACCGCTGGTAACGCCGAGTTTGCTACAGCCGCAATGGCTGAATATGGACTCGTCGGAAACGGACCAGACGCAATCGTCGGCAACATGGATACAGATCGCATCCAAGAAATGCTCGACGCGATTGCCTTGGCCGGCCTGGAGCACGACGAAAGTCTCACACCAGCCGACCTCGTCACCAACGAATACATCGACACCTCAATCGGCTTCTGACCGATAACAACTGAGAAGGGCGGGTGCCGAGAGGTACCCGCCCTTCTCGCGTGTGGGCGCGGGTTCCGCGAGCATCCGACTCGGGTTTNAAAAATCGAACCCTGATGGTCTGCCGCAACTAGCGATCTCGAAGGACACGCATCGCCGCGTTACGACCGGCTCCACCAAAGATTCCTGCACCAGGAAATGCAGCGGCACCTGCAAGATGCAAACCCTGGAGAGGTCCTCGATGTCGGGTGAGGTCCGCCGGTTTACCTCGCAAGGTGGCNAGAGGCGAACCCGCATAGGCAGGCGTGTGACCACGAGGCATGAAGAACTCATTTTCGTAGCGATCGGGAGTCATCGAACGCCAACGTTTGACACGAAGTGTCCCCGGCTCGCACAGTGAGTCGAGGATCTCAAGCCAACGTTCTGGCTCCGACGTAGATGCCCAATTATGGGTATACGGAGTGAAGAGNACTTCGAGGCTCAACACGTGCTCAGATGCATCAAGTTGCATCGAACGGTCGAGATTGGTCGGAATGTTGATGAGGAGACTAGGGCGAGATGCCACCTCCCCCACCGACCGCCGCTGGTGAGCTTCGTCGAGGTCTGAAGGCGTTGGGGAAATCACCGTCGTTGGCGAGTGAAGGTCGCTGTCACCAACGACTTGTCGCAGGCGGTCTTCGAATTTATAGACGGGAAGACCGTCGATAACGAGGTCGAGTTTTGATTCGTAGCCATCGTGATCAGGGTGCATTTTCCACCTTTTGATGGTTGTGACGTCAGCAAGCGACGGGTCATTCAACCATTCCGTGAAGATCTTCTGAGGGTTGCTNGACACGAGCACGCATCGTGAATCAATGCGGCGGCCATCTGCGAGTGATACTCCGGTGACATGCTGATCGTATGTTTCGAGGCGNACTACTTGTGCTGAGGTCAAGGTTTGACCACCTGCAGCCACGAATGATCGATGAATTGCGTCGGTGAGGGCACCACTGCCGCCCTCTGGCCTCCCGGTACGTATGAGATGTTTGGTGGCGTACAGCGCTCCTGCGAGACCAGTACCAGGCATCGACGGATGCACGCCCCACACGGTTGGTCCGGTGACGACAGCGGGCATCCAGATGCGCCAGTCATCGAAGTACGATTCGTAAACATCGAGAGCGCTCTTCTTGCTCCATTCGAGCAGACGTCGAGCACCCCGGCCCTTCAAAGATCCGACACGTTGCAAAAACTTTCCGGTCGAGGGGGCCGTGCGTGCCATTTCAATCACGAGTCGCGCAACCGGAAGTGCATCTTCGAGGTACTTTCGATAGCTCTCCACCCATGCCGGATGAGTCTTTGCGAGGGTATCAAGATGTTCTTCAACATGATGGCGGAATACCCAGGAGTTGTTGGGTTCGTAACTCGAGTGAACAGCTGAGATCTCAGACTCGAGATAGGTAAGCCCGTGCTCTTTGAGGTCGAGTTCGTCAAGTAGAGGCATTGCACGAATCATCGAGTGGTCACAATTACAGATGTTGAATCGGGCGCCCAGATCAGTTACCGTCGACGCGCAACCGCCCACTTCGCTGCGGGCCTCAACAAGGACGGTTTGGAGGCCAGCGCGAGCGAGGTAGGCAGCGGCGATCAACCCGTTGTGTCCACCACCCACAACAATTGCGTCCGCGCGCTGTACGTCGTCAGGCTGCTCGATCCTCGGCACGTCCCAACGGTAGCGTTCAAGTGTGGCATCATTCCAACAAGGTCATCTCACAACAGATCCGGAGACCCTTGACGTCGAATGGCTTGAGATCCTTCCAATTGGTGACCCAATCGCCAACATTGTCGAACCTGAGCAGTTCACACCAGTGTTAAACGACTGTGGCGAAGCGCTCGTCGACATCAGCACATCGTTTAATTGCGCGCAGGCGTACTTCGACGCCGGTTGGCAGCACAGCATGAAGCAGACCTACCTCAGGTCAGGTACTGCACAGCGGCTTCGCAACGTCAACGACTCGCTTCCAGAAGGGTTCTCCATCTTCGTCTTTGATGGCTGGCGTCCACTTGCCCTCCAATCTGAGCTTTTCGAGGCCGCCTATGACGATGTCAACCTTCCACCTGGATTTCTTGCCGAACCCTCAGAGGAGACCACCCTCCCGTCGCCACATGTCAGCGGAGGCACAGTCGATCTCACTCTTTCCTATCGAGACTCTCCCCTCGCCCTCGGCACCCCATTTGACAATTTCGAGGACAACGCAGCGATCATGGCATTCGAGCGAGCCGACAGCATTGTGAGGAGACTCCGACGGCTGATGTATTCGTCAATGCGTCGTCAAGAGTTCATTGTCTACTCCGGTGAATGGTGGCATTTCGAGTACGGGACGCCACGATGGGCTGCGATTACCGGTCGACCCGGCTGCTACCAGATCGCAGAGTTCCCCAAGGTGCACTCCGACCCAGATCAAGGGCGACGAGGCGATTCACCATGACGTTGGAGTGCGGTCGAATTGCTGGGGTTCCAGTGCGTCTGCATTGGAGTGCACTCATCGTGGCCGCATATCTTGCCTATTCACTTGGCACGACAACTTCNGTCATTGCTGCGCTTGTCGGCGTGATCGGCTTCGGGCTTTCNATACTTGGTCACGAGGTTGGTCACGCCCTCGTTGCCCGACGTTTCGGNGTTGCAACCACCTCCATTGACCTGTGGGCATTGGGCGGGGTTGCNCGACTNGCCTCCGAGGCACCCAGCCCGCGNTCGGAGGGGTTCATCGCCGTNGCNGGCCCAGGNGCGAGTGCGCTCATANGCCTNNCGAGNTGGGTTGGNTGGCTGACCCTNCCGATNACCGGAATTGCAGGCGAAATNGGTCGGGTNCTTCTTTGGCTTGCGATCCTTAATGCAGCCTTATGCGTGTTCAACATGTTGCCAGGCTCGCCGCTCGATGGCGGGCGAGTACTCCGTGCAGTGCGGTGGGCACGACACGGTGATCGGCCACGGGCAATTCGAGAATCAGCGCGTTCCGGCATGTTCATCGGCGTTGCNCTTGTGATCGCTTCGATNGGTCTCACCGTCACCGGCAGAACTTCGGTGATGTTGGTCTTCGTTGGCCTTTTCATTGCAGCAAACGCTCGGGCAGAACTGACGATGGGTCAACTGCATGACAGCGTGAGCGACATCACTATCGGCTCCGTTGCATGGCTGGGTCTTGCCCATGCCGACGAAATCACCACAGTGGCNGAGATCATCAACCAGCAGCAGCGTCTTGGAGAAGCTGAGGCGGTGCTTGTGATGGCTCANCGCCAGGTCGTTGGGATTGCTCTGGTGGACGACCTCTACCGGGTACCGGCAGATGAGCGCCAGATGACTCAACTTGGCGACCTTATGAGAATGATCGATGATCTCCCTGATGCGTCGGTCACCACACCGCTCTCTGACATGTTGCTAAAGATTGATCCGAGCACTCCCGTCATTCTGGTGAGAGAGGGTGACTCACTCGTCGGCATTGTGCCGCCGACACGTTTACGCCAACTGCTTAAAATCTAGTTCGCTCTGTTAGGCGTCAGCAACAATGCCTTCGCGCTCGACCACAGGGGGTTTGTCGCTCCAAGGGAAATTGATCCAGAGGTCCGTGCGTTTCCAGACGTAGTCNCACTGCACAACAGAATGCGACTTCTCGTAGATAACTGCGGTACGGACTTCTCCTACCTTGCCTGCGCAAAAGTCATGAACGCTTTTCAAGGTATGCCCTGTGTCTGCAACATCGTCAACGATAAGAAGCTTGGCTTGGCCAAGGTCAACAAAATCTGGCGCAGGAGGAAGAATGCGAGGGACTTCGAGCCTCTCATCGACTCCCGTATAAAACTCGACATTCATCGTGTAGGTGTTCTTCACTGCGAGAGCGTATCCGAGAGCACCTCCGATGCACAGGCCGCCTCTAGCAATAGACAGAATCATCTCGGGTTCGTAACCGTCGTTGGCCACCATTCTGGCAAGTTCGCGTGATGCCTCCCCGAACTGTTCCCAACCAAGTATCTCGCGCTCTTCAGACATATCTCTGACGTTAGTCGCCGAGGCGAGGATTTGCCGTTTTTGCTACGTCTGACGGCTGTAGTGGCACTCGCCGAAGATGAGGCGCTGATCCATGGGCGGTGTTCATTGCGTCTTGGATGGCAGCAATCACCGCTGGCGTGGAACTGATCGTCGGCGGCTCACCAACACCTTTGGCTCCCATCGGCGCCTGAGGGTCAGGAATTTCAATGAGTTCAGCTACGACCGGCGGCATGTCGGCNATGGTCGGTATGAGGTAATCGGTAAACGAGGGGTTCATGATCCGGCCGTCACGCTGAANGATCTCTTCCATCAGCGCCAAACCGATGCCCTGTGCGATCCCGCCTTCGATTTGTCCGGTTACTGACAGCGGGTTGAGCGCACGACCGACGTCTTGAACTGTCGACATTTCGACAACCCGCACAAGTCCCAACTCGATGTCAACGTCAACGACCGCCCGATGACCCACAAACGCAAACGCCGTGTGGCAATCGCCTTGCCCATCTTCATTTAATGGAACTGTTGGACGATGACGATATTCGACCTCTTCATCAAATTCGAGGCCAACGACGACCTCAGCCATTGGGCGTCGGCCCCCGGTGCTGGTGTTGACAAGTTCTGTTCCGTCGATGGTGTACACCAATGGATCTACACCTTCAGCAGTGGCGACGTGTTGATACACCAACTCCCGCACA
>PBWL01000032.1 GCA_002727235.1 Acidimicrobiaceae bacterium | reverse complement strand
CGGCGTCGATCGTTTCAAATTCGAAGCCGATAAGGCACATCCCGGACATCTCGCCACCCATGATGATCTGGGAGGCGTTGAAGTCGGTAGCACCGAGTTCTTTCATTCGGTCACCCGCCCAGCCTGAACTCGCAGCTGTGAATTCTTGAATATTGCCGATATTGGTAAGCGCTGAATAAAAATAAGACATGAGATCCCCCTTTAGAGAAATGTATGGTTAACGCCGGAAAGAATGCGTTGAACAATGTGTACACAGTGTTTCTCACAAATGAACAAGCGGAGAAAACTGCCCTCGACATTGTCTCGTGTCAACAGAAAGGACCCTTGCTTTCGCAAGGGTCCTTCAGATGGTGGCGGGGGCAGGATTTGAACCTGCGACCTTCGGGTTATGAGCCCGACGAGCTACCGAACTGCTCCACCCCGCGGCGATCAGTCGAACATGATGCTACGCACATCATCGACAGATACCAACCGAATGAAAGTCACTTCGCNCCATCGAGCACCCCTGTCANTCCNCTNGGCNCATGCGGNCCNAGCACCAATTGCTCNAACACGCCCCAGCCCAANCGNTCGCCCGCCGTNACCCGACANAACTGCTGNACATGCACCATGGTTGGGTCGAGCGGATTCACCTCAGCGAGCACGATCGAGTCGCGGGTCTCATCGAGCTCACCTCGCCAATCACCATGCCCCCACTCGGGGTGAAGGTAGCCAAGTCCGCTCATCTGAAACCGCTGCACTGGCTCGTAGTTCGCAACAAGATGCTCTCCCGTGGCGGTCTCGATCGTTGCTGTCATCGCCTGCGCCCATCGAGTTCCTCGTTGCCATGAAAGATCTGTTGACATCGATTCTGGGCGATCGACCTCCGCCGTGTTAGTGACGTCATCAATCGCATGAGAGCCAACGGCAAACCGTTTCGTGACCGCTGAGCTCTTATGCCAGGAGCGCCCATCTGCATCGTCGTTCACCGCAAGATGGGTGCACATATCGTCAAACAGCGTGGGAGCCCAGATCCAAAAAAATTGGGGAGGTACCGCCGGTCCGGGAAGGCCTCGCAAACCTCCTCGGATACCCCACGAACGATCTCGGCAACCCTCCACCACACCGAGCTCGTCTAAGGCAATGCGCGTACCATCGAAGTCAATCCATCCAGACCACTCAACAAACTGAGTGATGCGGGTGTAGTCCATNACGACCCGGCCCTCATTGCGGCGCACAAACGTCGGTTCTTCAATAACCGGCGATATCACTTGNATCGTGAGATCAGCGGAGATGCCATGGTGATCATCGATCACAATCCGATGCCGCAACATGGGCTCAATAACCTGNACGTCGATTGACCCGACGGTTGTCACCGTGCGATCAGAACTGCAACGCCGTGACGACCGGCAGTTGTGTTGAACACCATTAACCACTATGGAAAATGATGCATCCATCACCTGCCGATTCGGGTATACCCCGAGGGCGACCGCGAAGAAGACCTCACCGTTCCGNTCAAAACCGTTGAAGAAATAGCGGTCATANAGACCAGCAGAGTCGCTCGTCGGATGCAGCAGTGGGGCGGACGACTGATGCAATGGCAGATCGTCGTATGGGTGAATCATTCCGAGCCTCCATGTACGAGGGCGAACACATCGTTGTCGATCATTTGTTGAGCATGCCGTTCGGCCATCACCGCAAACATCTCATCTCCACGTTCGGTGGCGGTCACCACCTGTGACGCAATCACCGCCATGCCGAGCCCGCTCACCGTTCCGATGGTGTAATCATGTCGAACATCGTCGAGCGTGCAGTCGACTCCAGCGCCGATGAGCCCGCTCCAATAGCGCTCCACGAGTGCCGATTCGTGTGGACGTCGATCGTCGAGTAACAAGCCGGAGCCAACGCCGTAGGCGATGTCATTTGGCCCTCGGCTGAACGCTGCGGTCTGCCAGTCGAGAATCGTGACCTCGCTCGATTGTCCGGTTCGCTCAAACAGCATGTTGTCGAGTCGGTAATCGCCATGCACAACGCACAACGGCAACCGAAGCAGCGCAAGTAACTGCTCAAGGTTGTCACCCAACCATCGAGCGGCATCCATCACGCCGGACGGAAGTCGATGCTGGAAGCGATCGATAAACCCTGGGAGCAGCATCGAGTAGATCNCCTGTCTCGTCGAAGCTCCTGACGGGTCAGGGAGCGTAAGCCACCCATCCCTTGCGAGTTCGCTCGCCCGCCCCCAGGTCGGGGCGTGCAAGCCAACCGCAGCATCAACCATTGCAGTGGCGTCTGAAAGTGAGCAACCGGCAAGTTGGTCGCCGACGTCTCCTTGTGCCTGATGCATTAGGAGCGTGAAGTCACCAGACTCAGCATCAATGACGGCATAGCGAACCGTCGGGTGAGGCACGGACACCACACCTGCGAGGTCACGGTAAAAACCGACCTCTTTGTGATAGGTCAGATGCATTCGAGCCGCCTCTCGACTTTCTACGTCCGGCGATGGGATCTTGGCCACCAACACCTGTGGTAGATCGGGCGGAGCGTCATCAGAAAGGTCAAGGTCAAGGCGAAGGCTTAACGCAACCTGGCCGGTTCCTATACGAGTTGCGGAAACTCCTTGAACTGCACCGTCACAATCGAGAGCCCCAGAAATGAACTCCGCAGTGAGCTCGTCAACTGTTGTGGCGATCCGATCCATACGAAACGCTAACCCGAACGGAGCCTTGGGCTGTTAGACCGGCAATGGGGCACGATCGGCATTCTGCCGAATCGCACCAGCGATCTCCTTCCAGCGGCATTCCGGAAGGTCGTGACCCATTTCAGGAAACATCAACAACCGTGCATCTGGAATCGCTCGCGCCGTTGCTTCACCACCAGAAGAACGAACGAGCGGGTCGACAAGACCATGCACCACCAACGTTGGTGTTCGGACAAGTCGCAGGGCAGCAGTGCGATCGCGACTGGCAAATATTGCTGCTGTCTGGCGCTCAATTCCTTCGACGCGAAGCGCACGGTCAATACCTACTGCGGTGAATTCGCGTGCCTCAGCCTCATCAAATGTTGGACCAGAAATCCACTTCCACAACTCGACCGACTGTTCGATCATCGCTTCACGGTCGTTTGGGTTCGGGTCACCCTGTCGACGGAGTTTCAGCGCCAACTTCGGATCGATCATTCCGTTCTTTCGATCACCGGTATTCGACATAATCGACGTAAGCGACTGCACACGACCTGGCCACCCGATGGCAATCTCCTGAGAAATCATCCCACCCATCGATGCTCCCACGATGTGTGCCTGGCGGATAGCAAGAGCATCAAGTAAGCCGATCGCATCAGCTGCCATATCGTTCAGTTTGTAGGGTGATGTCACAGGTCGCCGAAGTAACACTTTCAAGATGTCGCGACGCTTCAGTCCGGACCCGGTCATTTCGGTCGACAAACCGCTGTCGCGGTTGTCGAACGCAATGACCCGAAAGCCCTGCGCGATCAGTTCATCGACGAAACCCTCTGGCCAACTTATGAGTTGGCCACCCAATCCCATCACCAACAGCAACGGATCACCGTTGCCCCGATCGACGTACTCAAGTTCCACTCCGTTTGATGCAACCTTTGGCATTCCACCAGCGTACGTCAACTCACGATTACCGTACATCTGAAGTATTCACCCTCGACTCACACACCCCACATGGTCGGCTTTCGCAAACAAACCTCACAGCGCCTCAATCAACTCGACGACATCATTACAACCCTCAGCACACGCGTGCAGATTCTTGAAGATGAACGAGCAGCAACGGCGCAAACGCTGAACGACATCGTCGAACGCACCGATGCTCTTGATGCTCGTATTACTGCAACGAGCACCGAATTGGCCCGACAACTTGATGAACTTGGAACCGAGCTTTCAGCCGTTACCGATCAAGAACCANTCGATGTAGCCGGCATNGTCAACGGGGCACTCGANGAGATCCGCAACAGCCAAACGCGCCTCGCCAATGAGCAAGCCCGATACCAATCGGCATTTCGAACCGATATCGCCGTGCTNATTGAACAACTCCGCCAGTAAGCGAAGTTTGTTTTGGAGTTAGTCGTCAGCAGTCAATGACTCGAGCGCTGCCTGTACGAATGCCTCAGCACGCACAATCGTTTCTTGGTACCCACCGAGGTCTCCGTCACGGAGTAGCTGGTCGGCCTCAGCGAAGAGCGACTCTGCTTGCAAGAGCAACTCTGCGGTTGACGCACGCTCGTCGGGTGAGTCAGGCACGGTGAGACTTGGCTCATCAGTAGTTGACTCGGCTGGGTCGTCTGAGGCGTCGTCGGTCGATGAGCCATCATCGGATGCCGGAGCATCTGATGCCCCCGTCGTCTCCTCAGTGTCTGAGCGCTCTGGNAGGTCGAGGTCGAGGCCAGGGAACAGATCGGCGAGAGCTTCCGACATCGTTGCGGCAAATGTCGCTCGGTTCTCATTCGACACGATGACAAATCGGTATTCGGTGATGCCATCGATTGCCACGTAGAACGGTCGAACGTACACAAGGCCATCAGCGACAGGGACAATCTGCATGTCTCCNAACAGAACGTCGGTGCCTGACTCNTCGTTGTCTTGCAGNGTGATCTCNCGGCTGATGAGCTGCTCTGATTCGGCCTGAGTTGCGACTCGGTACGGTCCGGCCGGNAGCGGTTCTTGATCGACGAGGTAGGTCGTGAGGCGACCGTACGAGCCAGGATCGCTCGACGCCGTGATGTACGCCTGAAGTTCGGTACGGCCGTCATCAGTTGAGAACGGCACGTAAGGACGCAAGATCACAAACTCGTTCTCGCCGGTCGACGGATTTCTCATCAGCGTGTAATAGGGGACGAAACGCTCGGTGTTGAGCTCAGTTGCGAATTCNCCGCTACCCGCCGCATCGGTCGACCCCACACCATCGGTAAATGCGCGTGGTTGAACCGATGGCGCCTGAGAGACCGACCATGCACCGGTGCGCTGGAAGAAGTTCTCAGCGGAAATCTGGTACTTCGAATACAACTCGGTCTGCACTCGGAAGAGATCCTCTGGGTACCGCAAGTGCTCGCGCAACTCATTTGGCATCTCCGCGACCGGAGTAAACATGTCGGAGAACGCTCCCTGCCATGCCGAGATAATCGGATCGTCACCATCAAGCACGTAGAACTTCACGTCACCGGTGTACGCATCGACGGTTGCCTTCACNGAGTTNCGCACNTAATTCGCNTCACGTGCAAGACCCGTCGANCGNGTCAGCTGAACGTTTCCGATGCTTTGCGCGTACGGGTATTGGTTGGTCGACGTATATGCATCGATCACCCATTGCACTCCCCCGTCAACAACGACCGGNTATGGATCACCGTCGTAATCGAGGAAGGGAGCCAATTTCTCGACGCGATCACGAACATCGCGGATCAGCAATAGCTGTGAATCAGAATTCACTGCACCCGACGCAAGCAAGTTGTAGTCGAGGAACGATAGTGCAGTCACCGCACGACGGAAAATGCTCGACATTTCGATTCCCGATGTGCCGGAATAGTCACTTGGATCGCCACATCCACTCTCGGTGACCGAAGTGTTCGCAACCGCATAATCGGTCATCGACGGCGAGAAATAGAGTTCAGGACGATCAAGATCGACCGTAATGTAATCAGGCCGCAACGACGTCGTCACTTGGCTCACGGGAGCCATCACAAGTCCACACCCACGGGTAGAGACAAGATGACGACCCTGCCATGACTGGTTCGGAATTCCGTCAAGGTCAAGCTCACGGGCCGCAACCAACACCTGCTCACGTTCACCATCGAGTTCATAACGGTCGACATCAAGGTCGTCGACTTGCAAACCTGCGACCTCGCCTCGGTCGATGGCAAAGCGAGACAACATGAGGCCAGGGCTCAGGAGACGAACATTCTCAAATGGCTGAGTATCTGACTCGATGTCTGCAGCCGAGAGTGCGTTGAACTGAATCGGCTCGGTAACGACGGANTCAAGTGCCATCGCTGCACGGGTCGCCTCGACATTACGAGCGATGTACGGAAGTTCTCGCTCGGCTTGGTTCGGACGAACGACAAGTGACTGAACCAACGACGGGTACACCGACCCACCGCCAATCGACACTACCAACCAGAGCGCTGAAGCGATCAAGGGGAATCGCCAACGGTCGGTGCGAATCGTCACAAGGAACAGCACTGCGGTGAGGAGCGCAATCAGTGTGAGCAACATCAACGCCGGCAATTCCGCGTTCACAACCGCATACGTTGCACCTTGCACAACTCCACGAGTCTCATTGGTGAGGTCGAATCGAGCCAGCCAATAGTCACCCGCTCTGAGAACGGCGAGTATTGCGAGTAGCACCGCCATATGCACCTTGGTCGCTTGTCGCACGGTCGGAACCATTCCCGCAAACAGCACTGCGCCATTCAACACATGGGTAATTGCCGTAATGATGATGATGAGGAGCAGTGCGGCAAACAGCCAGTCAGACAAAAAACTGATCAGCGGGAGTCTGAACACGTAGAAGCCGACATCGGCTCCAAATTGCGGATCGGAGACGCCGAACGTTTGAGAATTTCTGAAGAGGAGAAGGTCTTCCCATTGCTGAGTTGCCGGCAACGACACCAAGATTCCGAGCAGAGTTGCCACCCCGTAGCGGACGAGTCTCATGCGGCGACCGAACACCTCATGAAAGCGTTGCACGACCGGAGGAACGTTATTTTCCAACCGAACCGGTGCCGTACGGTCGGCAACCCATAGGTTGACCCACCCGATCAGCAAGAACACGAGGAGACAAACCCCAAACATGGTGAGTTTGGCGGTGAGTTGACCCCAGAAAATGTCGCTCCGACCGAGGGCGCGGTGCCATAGAAGGTCAATCCAAAAAGAGGCAATACCTCGACCAAATATGAGAACGAAGAACGCGATCGCTCCGACAACAATCAGGCCCACACGGCCGTTAAGGCGTCGTTGGGCTGGCGGGCGAGGGATTTCCGACTCTGGTCGCATTACTCCTGAGGCTACTCGTCAACGAGAGCGAGTTCGCATTGACATCCAAGATGTCCGGGGGATTTACAACGCCGGTTGGAAAACGGTCACCCAAGGCAACCGTGCCAGCCGGGGTGTTGTCCTAGCGCTCGGCGTAAGGACGATCGTTACCACCAGCCATCCATTTCACCTCGATGTCTACGACAATTACCGCTGAGCTGTTTCGTAGGCAGCGGTCATTGCGGCAAACAGCGCCGACTCGACGCGTTCACCTTTCACTTCCCGGTATGCCGCTCTTACCGACTTGACAATCGCACGTTGATCATCACCATGGTCTTTGATTGTTTGCACGACTTGCCCACGGACGAATGAAAGCAACTGTTCGTCAACTACTGCAATGGCAGCCGAACATGCCGCCTCGCCATCAACGGAATCTGAGCCTAGATCAGCCGCACCTGCCTCTGCAGCTGCCTTAAATGCTGAGGTCATCAACTTCACGTGACGCTTACGGTATGCCGCAGGACCAGGGAGCGGTGTCCGCCGCTTCTTTTCATCGTCACCATCGAGTGCGGCGAGCACCACATCGAGTTCATCATCGAAAGCTTTCTTCACCGAACGCACGACAGCTGCCAACTCTCTGCTGATGACCTCATCTAGTCGTGGAGTCGAGATGCCAACCTCATCGAACTCGTCGTCAGTCTCTTTCTGCCGTCCGGGAAACAACGGAACAACTTCGGCTGACGGGCCGTCGTCGATGACACTCTCATCAGATGATGATTCAGCGCCTTCAACAGCAGATTCACCGTCACCGTCAGATTGACCGTCGAACACATCACTCAATGCGTCGGAAGCCATCATCGGCATTTCCTCGATCGACGCAACATCAGCGGCGATTGACTGCGGGTCAAGGACCGCAACAACATCTGCCGCAAGCGCCCGAGCGCGGTCGAACTGTTCTGCAAGGCGACGCTGATGCAATTCAGTTTCTTCAGCCCACAAGCGAGCCGACTCACGAAGACGAGCAATCTTCAGGTTTGCTTGTTCGACATGACGGTCGGCCTCTTCAACGATTTCGCGCAGGCGAGCTCGCATCTCGGCTCGCTCAACACGAGTCTCCTCGCGGGCTGACACCAGTGTTCGAGCTTTTTCTTCACCAAGCAATTCCTGTAACAGTTCGTCATCCATCTCGGCAAGATTCACCGCACGCTTCTCGGCCTCATCGAGTTCACTTAAAAGACGCGCATTCTCATCGATTGCGCCTTGCATTTCAGCCGCGACTGCAACCAAAAATGCCTTCACCTTTTCTTGATCAAAACCCCTTCGGGAAGAGGGAAATGTGGCCTGTGATATCGAATCAGGGGACGAAGGATTGGGGGAAGACGCGTCCATGTCTTGAGAGTAGACAGCCGAGCGAGGCTGACGCTGTCACCCCAAGAAATTTTTTACGACGATGGGTTCGGTCGCTCACCACCGAATGCCACCAACACGTCGATCGCTTCATCCAGTGTTGCAACTGCGATGATCTCAAGATCTGGAGCAGCCGCTCTCGCTGCTGCAATCTGTTCATCACCTTGCCGAGTCGGAACGAGGAGCAATTCGACACCAGCTTGCTCAACCGCTGATGCTTTTTGAGTAAGACCACCGATAGCTCCAACCGAACCGTCCAGGTCGATCGTGCCGGTCACCGCAACCCGCTTACCACCTGTCAACTCACCATCAGACAGACCATCAATGACCGTCAACGTGAACGCAAGACCTGCAGAAGGCCCCCCAATAGAGCCGGTATCAATACTGATATCGAACGGAAGTTCAACACGGCGGGTATCAAACGGCAAGAAGCCGACAATCGTTCGGTTCGGATCGTCCGGTGACGAGGTAAGTTCGACATCGGCCTCAAATTCTCCCTCGCCTCGTCGCTCAACGAGCAACGTGATGATGTCGCCTGGCTGCTTACCCTCGAGTGCGCTCGTCAGGTCACCAACACTCATCAACGAAACACCATCAGCCTCTAACAGCCGGTCACCCGGATCGAGAACCTCATCTGATGGGGGCCAACGAACACATTCACCGGCGTCAGAAAATTCAAGACACGCAATCTCCGAAATGAGCACATCCCCAGGCACGATTGCAGCATCAAAGCCAAGCCAACTCAATGCGACATACTCTGCGACTTCCTCTGCCGTGCGCATCTGTTCAAGAGAGAACACCCGCCGCTGCTCCGCTGTCTGGAAACCAAACTTGTCTTCTTCGGTCAACATCTCAACTGCACCCTCATCACGACCGACCCACCATGACAGCACCGACTGTGGAGGTTCAGTAATGGTCACCAGCATGAAATCACCGATCGCAGGAAACACCTCTGGTGAGGGTTCGTCACCCTCTTCTGACGCAGTCACCGACAAGCGATCACCAACCGGCTGAGCTGATCCCGGAACTCTCGCATACGGCGCAGGCTGCAATTCACCAAGCCGTTCATTCATCTCACGAGCGATGAACGATGAAGGGACAAGCGCGGTTACCGCCACCGCTGCAACAGCACAACACGACAACACCGCCAAAGGAATTGCCCACTTTCGGTGACGGCGCGAAGGAAACACATCGGTTCGATCAACAACTCGTTCCCCGACCGACGACTGCTCTGCTTCAAGCGGTGGGAGTAGATTTGACTCAGAGATTTCCATGGATTCTTCGTTCACTGTCGACCTGCTCACAAGCCGCGCTGCTGTCATGCTGTGTTGCGCACTGCTTGCACTGCTCTTCGCCGGTTGGAGAAAGACTGCCAGAGCCTCAACAGATTCACCACGTCGAGCGGAGGCTTTACGCCCGCGTCGAACGCCTACCGGCGTGCCAGTCGTGCAGCAGCCGCTCACGCCATACCGGCGGCCAGGAGTGCTTCACCGGCTTATTTCGCTCGGCCTCATCGGGGTGATCTCTGTCATCGTTGGCGCAGTCATTGCCATCTTCACCGCCTTCATCGCAATCACAGGCGTAATTCGACTGACGGATCTTCTTGGCTGAAATGGGCCTAGGCGACCTCCGCGCAGTGCGTCGAACTGTTGTGGCATTCGGCTACGAACAGAACGAATATGAAGCTCGTCCATTTCTTCAACACGAAGACTCCGTCGTGCGTGAACTCGCTCTCGGAGCGCTCCATCGAATGCAGTCACTTACCGATGCCGATCTAGAACTCGCGTTACATGACGACGATCGACTTGTTCGCCGCCGCGCCGCTGAACTCGGAGCGCTCCATCCCGGAGTCGATTTAGCCCCTCTACTCGTCGACCCCGAACCCGTTGTCGTTGAGATGGCGGTGTGGGCATACGGCGAGCGAGAACAGGTCGATGACAACACGCTCCAGACGATCATCTCACTCACGACAGACCACGATGACCAGCTTGTCCGCGAGGCAGGCGCTGCCGCTCTCGGAGCAATTGGCGACGAGCGTGGAGTGTCCGCAATCCTCAGCGCGTGCGAAGACAAACCGGCGGTGCGACGACGGGCCGTTCTCGCTCTCGCTCCATTTTCCGGTCCAGAGATCGAATCAGCAATCGATACCGCTCTCACCGATCGTGATTGGCAAGTGCGCCAATCAGCGGAAGATCTCAGACGCTGATCGTCTCGCGGTCGTCACCCGAAGGCTCAGCCCCGTCTCCTTCGCTCGAAGATGACAGAACCTCATGCGATGTTCCTTCAACGTTGAGGTTGGGTAGCGCACGATCGAGCCACTGAGGAATCCACCAGTTTCCACGACCAAGTAACGCCATCGTTGCCGGCACCAGCAACATTCGAACCAAGGTCGCATCGAGCAACACCGCAACTGCGAGGCCGACACCGAAAAGTTTTACGATTCGATCGTCCTCAAGCAAAAACGCTCCAAACACGACCACCATGATCGCAGCCGCAGCGGAAATGACTCGGGCTGTTGCCGCGAGCCCATCGGCCACAGAGTTCGTTGGGTCGCCAGTGCGATCAAACTCTTCTTTCACCCGGGAGAGCAAGAACACCTCGTAATCCATCGACAAACCGAACACGATCGCAAACAGCATCAACGGCAAAAACGGCTCAATCGGTGCTGGCTCCACTCCGAATACCGACGACAACCAACCCCATTGGAAAACGGCCACCACCACTCCGTAGGCCGAGGCGATCGAGAGCACGTTCATCAACACCGCCTTCAACGGCACCAGCACCGACCGGAAGACCATCATCAGCAGCAAGAACGACACGCCGAGCACCGCCCCAAAGAAGATGAAGAGGCGACTCGCCAAATACGAGGTGAAATCGATATTTGAGGCTGCGGCGCCGGTCACACTCGCAGTAATCGACGAACCTGACAATGACGCCGGCAGAACCTCATCTCGCAAACGGTCAACGGTCGCCGCCGTCGCTTCGTCTTGCGGAGAAGTCGTTGGGATGACCTGAATAATCCATGCCTCTGCTTCACCAGGGTTCGTCATATTGCTTGGGAACGGCGGCGCAACGCGGTCGATACCGACATCGGCTTCAAGCGAGGCGGCGAGACCCTGAACGTAGGCAACATCTCCGGGATCGCTCGTCTTGAGAGCGACGAGAAGTGGACCATTAAACCCTGGGCCGAACCCTTCAGCAATCATGTCGTACGCCCGACGCGCCGAGGTCTCCTCTGACAGGTTTCCTTCGTCGGAAAATCCGAGTCGAAGCGACAACACCGGCAACGCGAGCATGATGAGTAGCCCCCCACCGAGAGACGCATACAGCCACGGTCGACGCTGGATCTGGCGGCTCCATCGATATGACGACGTTTCTCGAAGAGGACGCTCACGTCGGGGAGGAACTTCGTTGCGGAGGGGGCGAATCGCGATGCTGCCGAGCATGGTCAACACAGCGAAAACTGCACCAATGGCCGAGAGAGCCGGAAGGCTGAGACCTACTCCGAGAAGTGCTAACGAGACACAGCCCGCTGCGATCAAGCCGCGCCATCTCGTGACCTCGACTTTTGAATGGAAAACACCGAGCAGAGCTGGCAACAGGGTGATCGACGCAAGCAGCGTCACCGCAACCGTTGCAGCGGCAGCAATGCCGAGACCGGAAACAAACCCGAGGCCGACGGTGATCATTCCGAGAAGGGAAAACACAACCGTGATGCCTGCGAATACGACGGCGCGCCCTGCGGTGTTGAGCGAACCTGCGGTTGCATCCTCCGGGGAGTAGCCGGCCCGGGTGAGTTCCCGATAGCGGGTCACCATGAAGAGGGCGTAGTCGATGCCTACGCCAAGCCCGATCATGATGCCGATCAGCGGCGCAAATTCAGGAATTGATATGCCGTGAGACATCAGCGACACCACACCAAAGCCGCCGGTGCCAACTCCGGCAAGGGCGACTGCGATCGGTAAACCCATTGCCATCACCGAGCCGAAGGCAACGATGAGAATCACGATGGCGAAGGCAAGGCCGATCATTTCTGATTCGGGTGGGGCGAACTCTGAGAACACTGCTCCACCAACTTCGACTGTCACGCCATCAATGTTGGGAGCCATGCTGCGAATCTCCGCTCCGATTTCGGATCCTGTGGTCTGATCGATGCTGTTCGCAGCATTGACTTGAGCAAAGGCGACCGTGCCATCAGCAGAAATCTGGCTCGCACCCATCTGTGAATATGGGCTTACGACCCCGATTTCTTCGATTCCGTCAACCTCGAGGAACATGGCAGACATTTGCTCGACCACTTCCGGGTCGGTGACACCCTGTTCGGCCTTGAACACGATGTTTCCGCTGAACGCACTGCTCGAGCCTGGGAAGTGCTCGTTGAGCACCGCGAAGCCTCTCGTACTCTCCGACTCGGGGGTTGAGAACTCAGCGGAGAACGCAGTGCCGATAGCGCCAGCAATTGCGTTGACGCCGAACAGGATGATGATCCATGCAGCAATAACAACTTTTCCTCGACGGAAGGCCCAACGGGCCAAAGAGGCATACATATTTGACGTCAGCAACTTTCTTTTAGGGGGAGCCACGATGGCGGCACTTCATTTCTAACGTCGGTTGACTGTCATTTCATTCCGAAGCATGGGTGACGATTGCCACCCCTCGAAATTTTTGCTGTTTCTATTCCCTGACTGTGTAAATATGGCCACGTGTCAGTGCCACCTCCTCTTTCTGCAACAACAATGCAAAGCCCAGTGGGAGAACTTGTCCTCGTGGCCTGTGACACCTCGCTTCGGGCTGTGCTCTGGGGCGACGATGACAACGAGTGGAAGCGGGCTGCCATCGATCGCCGTTCAGTGATATTTCAACAATCCGCTGTAATCGAGCACGCCATCGCGCAGCTCAAGGAATATTTCGCAGGGGACCGACAAGTGTTTGACCTGCCGCTCACGCCAATCGGGACGGAGTTTCAGAGCACCGTCTGGAAGTCACTCACCGAAATCAAGTTCGGATTGACAGTGAGTTACTCAGAACAAGCAACAAGCCTTGGTCGTGCGAGCGCAGTTCGTGCTGTCGCTTCGGCGAACGGCCGTAACCCAATTTCGATCGTGATCCCTTGCCACCGAGTCATCGCGGCATCTGGTGGCCTCGGCGGTTTCGCCGGCGGTCTAGATGCAAAGCGCTGGTTGCTCGCACACGAGCGCGAGCTCACAACAACTCGCTCGTGACCATCGTGCCCCCGACGAACTAACCCGCTCGGGAACTAACGTGACCCTTATGGCCAACGCCGTTGCACAACGCTGGGCTGACGACCTTGCGTCATGGGGAATCCCCGACCACATTCTGAGCGCGGCTCCACAGTCACCGTGGATTCACCCGGTGGGCAACTTTACTCCTGACGGCAACCTCTTTGTTGACACACCGTCTCGTCATCGAGCGCTCGATGCACTCGATGGCATCGACTCGCCATCGGTGCTCGACGTTGGATGCGGTGGAGGACGCGGCGTGTTTGGGCTCACTCCCCCTGCAACCCATGTGGTTGGTGTTGATCAGCAACAAGAAATGCTTGACGTCGTCAACGCTCAAGCCACAGATCGAGGTCTGTCAGCTGCGACTGTTCTCGGNAAGTGGCCAGCAGTGGCTGATGAGACCTCTATCTGTGATGTCGTCATTTGCCATCACGTCGTCTACAACGTCGGCGATCTCGTTCCATTCATTGAGGCCCTCACAAGTCATGCGCGCCGACGGGTGGTGTTGGAACTTCCAATCCGACACCCTTTGAGCCACCTCAGCGATGCATGGAAACGATTTTGGGATCTCGACCGACCGGTTACGCCAACTGCTCCTGATGCGTTGGCGGTAGTGCAATCGACAGGGGTGTCGGCGCACCTCGAGGAATTCGAAACCGAAGAGCCAGCCCGAGAGGTCACTGACCTCGACGTCGAGCACACGCGTATTCGCCTTTGTCTCACACCCGACCAAGATGCAGACGTTCGTGACTTCCTTCAACGGCGCCAACCTCGACCACGGTCGCTTGCAGCCATCTGGTGGGATATTTAAGATTTACATTTGAACAAATGTGCGGATAGTTGATTGGCTCCTCGCAATGTTTCGCCCAGTAACCTGCACAACATGCAGAGAGCCCTCATGGGCGGGCTGCGGACTGCACGTTGAGCAAGTGCTCGGCCACCTCAGTGCGGACGANCGTCGCCAGTGCGACCTCATCCCCGCTCCCGCAAAACAGCGCTGGTTCAGCCGATCCTGACTTCGGACTCCCCCCACGCGCATGACACCCTTATGTCATGGGCATCAATGTCACGAATTCCAATGCGATTACAACCATCACCCTCAATCGGCAAGAGGCCTTAAACGCTCTCACGCCGGCGCTGTTGAACGATCTTGCTGACGCGCTCGACGCTGCCGCCGCCGACCCCAACGTCCGCGTCGTNGTCCTCACCGGCGAGGGCCGAGCATTCTCTGCAGGCGTCGACCTCAAAGCACTCGCCGAGGAACCACCTGAAGACGGGGATGTCTCCGGTGCTCTCAATACCCCTGCACGTCGGGCATGCGACGCACTCTCTCACATGCCGAAAGTGACGATCGCCCGCGTCAACGGATTCTGCTTCACCGGAGCCCTCGAACTCGCTCTCGCATGCGACCTTATGGTGGTCGCCGAAGAAGCGAAGCTCGGTGACACGCACGCCAAATGGGGNCTCAGGCCCACCTGGGGAATGAGTGCTCGTCTCATGCGCGCAGTCGGCCCGGTAAGAGCCCGAGAATTGTCATACACCGCGCGTTCATTTACCGGACGCGAGGCCTATGAGTACGGGCTTGCATCTCATTGTGTTCCGCTCATCGACCTTGACACCACCGTGACTGAACTCGCCACCGCGATTGCCGAGAACAGCCCCGAGTCGCTCGCCGCATACAAAGATCTCTACCTCAATCAGCAGCAGGTTGGAATTACCGAAGGCCTCTCATTCGAATTTGCCACCATGTACCCAATGGGAGATGCCGGTGGTCGTTTAGACGGGTTCGGGAAGAGTTGATCAACATGGCACAACGAGCCCAACTTCACGTCGGCGACGCGCTCGTCACGTTCGCGGAAGAAGAACTACTTCCCGAACTGAGCATCAGCACCGACGAGTTCTGGGCTGCACTCCAAACCCTCGTCGACGAATTCTCAGAGCGCAACCTCGAACTCTTGGAAGAACGCCAACGTCTTCAAAGCCTCATCGATGCGTGGCATCGTGACCACGGTCAAGGAACACCAGAGGCCTACCGGGCATTCCTGGAATCAATTGGATACCTCGTGCCTCAGGGGCCTTCGTTCACCGTCAGCACTGACGGAGTCGACCCGGAGATCGCCTCAATCGCTGGCCCACAACTCGTCGTGCCCGTCACCAACGCTCGTTATGCAATCAATGCAGTAAATGCGCGTTGGGGTTCTCTCTACGACGCCCTGTACGGCACTGACGTTCTTGGCGATCTACCGCCTGAGGGCCCCTACAGCGAAGAACGAGGGGCCCGCGTCATCGCCTACGCACGCCAGTTGCTCGATGACTGCATACCACTCGAATCAGGCAGCCACCTCGGCTCGCTTGCCTACCGCGTTGAGGGAAACACCCTCATCGTCACCGACAAAGATGGGCACGAAATCAAGGCAACCGCCCCTGTTGTCGGCTGGACCGGCAGCACCGAAGCACCTTCAGGCATCGTGGTGGCTCACCACAACTTGCACGTGCATATCGTCATCGACCGCGAGCATTCCGTCGGGGCGACCGACTCAGCGGGCGTCGCCGATGTGCGACTCGAATCGGCCATCACCGTCATCATGGATTGCGAAGACTCCGTCGCGTGCGTTGATGCAGAAGATAAGGCACTTGCCTATCGGAATTGGCTTGGCCTTCAACGCTCGACTCTCACCGAGGACGTCACAAAAGATGGCTCAACCTTTACGCGCCGAATGGCCGATGACCTACAACTCACATCGCACGAGGGAACCGCCAGCCTTTCGGGAACATCGCTCATGCTCGTGCGCAACGTTGGCCACCTCATGACAACGCCCGCTGTCCAAGACTCGGCTCACAACGACATACCCGAAGGCATCCTCGATGCGCTCTTTACAATTGCCGCAGCTCTTCCCACCGACGGATCTGAGCCATGGTCGATTTACATCGTGAAACCCAAAATGCATGGCCCCACCGAAGTCGAATTTGCCTGCGACCTATTCGGTCGTGTCGAGCAACTTCTCGGTCTCGCCCCCAACACCGTGAAGATCGGCATTATGGACGAGGAACGTCGGACCACACTCAACCTCGCAGAGTGCATCCGGGTTGCGGCATCGCGAGTCGCATTTATCAACACCGGCTTCCTTGACCGAACCGGCGACGAAATACACACATCGATGCTTGCTGGCCCGATGATTCGAAAAGCCGATATGAAAGCCCAGCAGTGGATATCGGCGTATGAAGACAACAACGTCGATGTTGGAATTACGTGTGGTTTAGTGGGCAGCGCCCAAATTGGTAAAGGCATGTGGGCAGCACCAGACCTCATGGCCGACATGCTCGAGACGAAGATCAATCACCCGTTGGCAGGTGCATCATGCGCGTGGGTGCCGTCACCAACCGCCGCAACGTTGCACGCAATTCACTACCACCGGGTTGATGTCGCCGAACAGCAAAACAGTATTGCGAATGACCCCACCCGCGGTCATTCGCGACTCGAAGAGCTGCTCTCGATTCCGATTGAAGACAACCCCTCGTGGACAGACGACGAAATTCAGGCCGAGCTTGATAACAACGCCCAGGGAATTCTTGGGTATGTCGTTCGATGGGTTGACCAGGGGGTCGGCTGCTCAAAGGTTCCCGACATCAATGACGTTGGGCTCATGGAAGACCGTGCGACCTGCCGTATCTCGTCACAGCACATGGCGAACTGGCTTACCCACGGCATTGTCGACGAATCTCGCGTGAGGGAAACCTTTGTCAAAATGTCGTCCGTGGTAAATACGCAAAACCAAGATGATGAGGCCTACACGCCGCTCACCGCTGACTCGACGGCGTTTCGAGCTGCGATCGATCTTGTCCTCTCAGGAACTGAACAACCCTCGGGCTACACCGAACCCATCCTTCACGCTCGACGACTCGAAGTAAAGGCAACACCATGACCACTTATCAGCCATCGATCACCCGCACCGCTGCCCAAACCATCATTGCGTCCGCTCTTCAACACGGCATCGACAACGGCATGAACCCCCTTGTCGTGCTCGTGATAGATGTCGGAGGGGCACCGGTCGCTTACGAACGTTCGGATGGCTCCCCTCCAGGCCGGTTTGATGTTGCACTTGGCAAAGCAAATGGCGCATTGCAATTGGGGGTGAACTCAAAGCGTCTCGGTGAAATGGCAATCGANNGACCACACTTCATCAANGGCGTCGCAGGTTCNCTNCAAGGGCCACTNGTNCCAGTTGCCGGAGGNGTGCTNATCACCNANANCGGAGTTGTCATNGGTGCCGTTGGTGTATCTGGTGACACTTCTGACAACGACGAGGCTGCAGCNTTCGCAGGAATNGANGCGGCCGGATTCGGNCATCCGTGANNACANCCGATGACNNCNTGCTCGNTGATCTNAAGCGAGTNCTNGGAGACCGGGTTCGAGCCGACAGCGCNGAGCGTGCGCTGCTTCGCCGCGATGCCTCTGTCTTCGANGGTGGNAGNGCCGGGCCCACCTGTCTCTGCGAGTCNACCGAAGAGGTNCAGCGAGTCGTCCGCATCGCCTNAGCCCACGGCCGGTCGGTCGTGCCNCGCGGCGCCGGAACTGGCCTNGCCGGNGGNGCAATCCCACTCGGAGCTCCGGTGATTATTTCNCTCTCACGAATGAATCGAATTCTTGAGGTCGATACGGATTCACGAATTGCCTGGGTCGAGCCGGGGGTCGTCAACCTTGATCTCACGAAGCACCTCACGCCGCTCGGCTACCACTTCGCACCCGACCCATCGAGCCAACAGGTCTGCACCATCGGCGGGAACGTCGGTAACAACTCTGNCGGTCCGCATTGCCTGGCCTACGGCGTCACCAACGCTCACATCCTCGCCATCGAAGTCGTGCTCGCCGATGGCGAAATCATCACACTCGGAGGTCTCGACGCTGAACCTTCCGGGTATGACCTACGAGGCGTGTTTATCGGCGGAGAGGGAATGCTCGGCATCACGACGAAGGTTGCAGTGCGCATCACCCCGAACCCGCCATCGGTACGCACACTTCTTCTTTCGTTCGACACTCCGCGTGATGCCGCCGCAACCGTAAGCGCTGTCATCGCCGCCGGAATCGTGCCTGCCGCAATGGAAGTGATGGATCAAGGCATCACCATTGCGGTGGAGAATTACGTCAACGTTGGATACCCCCGAGATGCCGGTGCCGTTCTTCTCGCCGAGGTCGACGGGCTTCCCGACGGGGTCGATATCGACGCGCAACGAATCTCTGACATCGGCCGCCAACACGGCGCAACCGACGTACGCCAAGCCGCGTCTGATGAGGAACGCATGCTGTTGTGGAAGGGACGAAAGACTGCGTTCGGCGCAGTCGCACAAATCGCCCCCAACTACTACCTACACGACACCGTTGTGCCCCGATCAAAACTTGCGGACACACTCGAAGAGGTCTACCGNATTGCCGATGAGCACGACCTCGCCGTGGTGAACGTGTTCCATGCCGGAGATGGAAACCTGCATCCGCTGCTGCTCTTCAACGGCCAAGAACCGGGAATCTACGATCGTGTTCACGCCGCTGGAGCAAAGATCGTTGAAGCTTCGCTCGCAGCCGGAGGGGTGCTCTCTGGGGAACATGGTATCGGCGTCGAAAAGCAGCCATATATGCACCAAATGTTCTCCGAAGACGATCTTGATCACCAAGAACGCCTCCGGCATGCGTTTGATCCAGCCTGCCGCTCAAATCCCGGAAAAGTGATCCCTGTTGGTCACTCATGCGCAGATATTCAGTCGCTTCGAAATGTTCCCGAAGAAGTGTGGGGATGAGCGACTTCGCCACACTTGTTGGAGCCGAAGGCCCCGTCACCGTCGTCGGAGGAAGAACGCGGTGGCATATTGGCGGAGAGGTGCACCCCGATGCCCGCGAGGTGCACGCCCCATCAGGAGTCGTGTCATATGACCCGGCAGAGATGACGGTCACCGTTCGAGCGGGCACAACGACGACTGAACTCACCACAGCGCTCGCTGAGGCGGGCCAACGCTGCGCCCTCCCCGAACGTGGCGGCACGGTCGGCGGCTCCGTTGTTATCGGTGAGAACCACCCCGAAGTATTAGGCAGAGGGTGGCTCACCTCATCGGTCCTCCAAGTCACCTACATCAGCGCAGAAGGCAAGTTGATCCGCGGTGGCGGACCAACGGTAAAGAACGTTTCNGGATTCGATCTTCCGAGACTTATCGTTGGCTCGCTCGGAACGCTNGGACTTGTCGAGGAAGTCATTTTNCGNACAAACCCAANTCCGCCTCGATCACAATGGGTCGAAAGTCATGATGCAGATCCATTCACCGTCGCATCCCGGGTGCTTCGGCCTTCAGCGGTGTTGTGGAATGGCTCATCAACTCGAGTGCTCCTCGAAGGGCACGCTCCCGATGTTGCGGCGTCGCTGAACTCATTGACCTCGATCGGCGCATGGTCTGAAGTTGACGGATCATTCGATNTTCCTCAACANCGCTGGTCNCTTCAACCAGCCGAACTCANCGGGTGNTCGGGCACATTCGTCGCATCGATTGGCGTTGGAACCGTNTGGCGAGACGAACCTCAANCTCGACCTGCACTTNCCCCAAGCGTGATTGANATCTCCACNCGNATGAAAAACAATTTTGACCCNACCGGTCGACTCAACCCAGGAAGAAGCGCNTTCTGATGGACCTTGGAATCGATCCCGATCAGCTTGGTACGTGCGTGCAGTGCGGACTCTGCCTCTCGTCCTGTCCGACCTACCGAGTCACCGGAGATGAAACGTTTTCACCCCGAGGCCGAATCGCACTCATGCGGCAAGTCCAACTTCATGATGCACCGCTCACTACTGAAGTGACCGAGGCATTCGACACCTGTATTCAGTGTCTCGGTTGTGAACCGGCCTGCCCGTCGGTTGTTCCCTATGGCCACTTCATCGAATCGACCCGTAACGCGCTCACCGAGCACCGCGGTTCACGTCGTCGAGCGATCGCCCTGTGGCCGTTGACAAAACCTCGACTGCTTCGACTCGGGTCATCACTGCTCGCCGTTGCCCAACGCCTTCGACTCGTACCGGCGCGTCTCGGACTTCCCAACCGTCTACCTCTTCGACGACGGCCACATCGATCGTCGGGAACCGATGTGTACCTGTTCACCGGTTGCGTCATGGATGCCTGGCAACGCGAGGTGCACTTCGCAACGCAGCGAGTGCTTGAAGCCGCCGGCTTTGGGGTGACACCCACCGGTGATGCCGCCGGGTGTTGCGGAGCCCTTCATACCCACGCCGGACTCGCCGCTCACGGCGAGCGACTCACCGAGAACATCGATGCCGCTCTCGACCCGGCCATTCCGGTCATCGTCAATTCCGCTGGGTGTGGCGCGCACCTCAAACAACATTCGTCTCACCAGATCTTCGACGCACAAGAGTTCCTCGCCGAGCATCTCGACCGCCTTCCTGACGTCACCCCGCTCGAAGTGAATGTCGCTGTGCAAGACCCATGTCACTTACGGCACGTGCAACGAGCCCACCTCCCAACCCGAACCCTCCTGCGAAAATNTGTNTCTGCCGTCACCGAACTCGANGACGACGGGTTGTGCTGCGGGGCCGGTGGNGCATATTCGGTGCTNCAGCCNGACATGTCTCAACAGGTTCGAGAGCGAAAACTTGCGTCGATCAATCGCGCGCAACCAGAGGTCGTGGCAAGCGCGAACCCTGGATGCTCAATGCACCTGTCAGCAGCGGGAGTAAAGACTGAACATCCAATGGTGCTCGTCGATCGGGCACTTGCGGCGAACTCGTCAACCACATAGACCCGACCGCTCAGCCATCTGCGTTCACGACGACCAACCCTGCGCTACTACGGTCGGAGATATGACAACTTTTCGAGCGTTCCGAGCCGATACTTCAGGTGACACCGTCGACCGTGGCGTCGTCGAAATGTCGACCGATGACCTTGCCGACGACGGGGCTTTGATCGAAGTTCACTGGTCAAGCGTCAACTACAAAGATGGGCTGGCCTCGACACCAACGGGCAGGGTTGCTCGATTCAGCCCGATGGTCCCCGGTGTCGATCTCGCAGGGATTCTGCTCGAGGACGCAGGAGACATTGCTGCCGGAACCCAAATCATCGTTCACGGCTATGACCTCGGGGTGAATCGCCACGGTGGATTCGCACAATTTGCGACTGCCCCGCATGACTGGATCGTCCCGCTTCCCTCCGGCCTCACCACTCGTGAAGCAATGGTGCTCGGCACTGCCGGCTACACCGCAGCGCTGTCGGTCATTGCGTTACTCGACCACGGACTCACACCATCTGATGGAAAAGTGCTGGTAACTGGGGCCACTGGCGGAGTTGGGTCAACCGCTGTCAGCATNATGTCGCAGTTGGGATACGAAGTTGTCGCATCGACCGGTAAGCCCGACGAGTCATCATTTCTTACTGATCTCGGGGCAAGTGAAATCATTGATCGATCGNTGCTTGCCGAGGCCGGTAAGCCTTTGCAGGGAATGCAATGGGCNGGCGCCATCGACTGTGTCGGCGGTGTTCCGCTTGCGAACGTTCTCGCCCAAACGGCGTACGGGGGTGCCGTTGCGGCCAGTGGTCTCACGGCTGGAAACGGCCTGCCAACCACGGTGCTTCCATTCATCTTGCGCGGCGTCAACCTGTACGGAATCGACTCTGTCCAAACTCCCATCGAACGCCGGCGCGAGGTGTGGCAACGCATCGCATCAGATCTGAAGCCAGCCGGACTCGACACCATCGGACACGACATCGGCCTCGACGAACTCGACGATGTTCTCACCGGCATTTTGGATGGTAAAGCCGTCGGACGCGCAGTTGTCGACCTGAAACGGAGTTGAAATGAGCGAACAATCCTTTGTGAAACCTTCTACCGATGTACTGAAGTCGCTGCTCACCCCAGTGCAGTACGAAGTGACACAAAATGCAGGAACCGAACGCCCCTTCACTGGCGAATACTGGAACGTGTTCGACGATGGGCGGTACGACTGCATCGTCTGTGGGACACACCTGTTTACTTCCGACACCAAATTTGATGCCCACTGCGGGTGGCCGAGCTTTTATCAAGCAATCGATGACAGTCGAGTGAGCTTCATCGAAGATCGGTCGCATGGAATGATCCGCGTCGAGGTTCGCTGCGCAACCTGTGATGCCCACCTCGGCCACGTCTTTCCAGATGGGCCGGCACCCACCGGAGATCGCTACTGCATGAATTCAGCCTCACTNNAGTTCNCTCCCGGATCGGAGNGTTGAGATGCCAGCAGCAATCGTGAACTGGGCAGACCAAGAACGGGTACTCAGCCCTCATGTCAGCGTTCTCGTGGGAGATGCCAACGGTGGTTACCCCTCGGGCAACTCAATCGTCGTCAGAGGTTCGAGTGAGGCGGTCATTATCGACCCTTCGGTGACGGTTGTCGAAAAAGGCGGCGCTCCGGTCCACATCGACGCAATGATCACCAGTCACGGCCATGAAGATCACCTTCCCGGCACCGGTCTGTTCACCGACGCACGGGTGCACGTGCATGAAGCCGACAAACACGTACTGCACGATCTTTCACACATGCTCGACGCCTATCAACTCACCGGGCCCGACCGAGAGGAACTCCGCGAATCGATCATCACGGAGTTCAACTTTGCACCGCGGCCCGATGCCGAAGGTTTTCATGATGGCCACGTATGGAACCTCGGCGAAGTTGACGTCGAAGCTGTCCACCTTCCGGGCCATACCGCCGGGCATTCCGGATTTCGNATCTCTGAAGGAGTGTTCTTCCTCTCTGACATCGACCTCACCGGCTTCGGCCCCTACTACGGCGACACCTGGTCAAGTCTCGATGACTTTGAAAACTCCCTCATCAAAGTGCGTGAGGAGGAAGCCGATTTTTATGTCACCTTCCACCAAAAAGGTGTCATCGAAGGTCGCGAACGGTTTGTCGAAATGCTCGATGCGTACCACGGCGTCATTCATCGGCGGCATAACAACATGCTCGAGTTTCTTGCCGAGCCCCGATCGGTCGACGAAATGGTGAAGCATCGGTTCGTCTACCGGCCACACGTCGAAATGTCGTTCTGTGACTCGATCGAGAAACGAACTGCTGAATTACACCTCGCCCGAATGATTGAGCGTGGCGAGGCAGCGGAAGTTGACGCTGGTCTCTATCAGCGCACGGGCTGAACGATCCCCGCAACCGCATCGCGATACTCAGCAATACGAGCGAGATACCCGTCAACATTGGTGTCACCCGCATTGTGAGTGGCGATTGACAAATGGGTGCACCCGAGTGCTTGCCATTTCTCAGCGTGTGACCGCCACCGATCTGGGTCGCCACCCGCGTATTGAGCCTGAGCGTGAATGGCGAAATTGCTCATATCAAGGCCCAATTGCTCACGAGTTGATTTCATAATGTCGATACATGCCGCCGATTTGTCATTTGGAGAACCGAGCGGAATCCAGCCATCGCCAAGTCGGGCGCACCGCTCAAGAGCGGCGGGCGCCGACCCACCGAAGCTCACCGGAATTGGTGCAGATGGACGAGGGAAAATGCTTGCAAGTTCCATGCTGTGAAACTCGCCATCAAATGAAAACACGTCCTCTTCCCACAGTCGCTTCATGAACACGACCTGCTCTTCGAGACGAGCACCTTTTTGACCAAACGGAACACCAAGGGCGTCGTATTCGACTTTGTTCCAACCGATTCCGACCCCGAGGCGGAACCGGTTGTTCGACAGCATCGCAACCTCGGCTGCCTGCTTTGCCGCCAACGCAGCCTGTCGTTGCGGTAGCACCATCACCGAGGTCACCAACTCGANATTTTCAGTGCATGCGGCAAGAAATCCNTACAGCACNAACGGCTCATGGAACGCAGTATCGGAGTCGTAGGGGCCCTTGAACCCACCCGGGCGATCACGTTGAGCGCCAAGCACATGGTCGTAAATCATGAGGTGGCCTGCCCCGAGTTCTTCGGCACCTTGCGCAAAGGCCCTAATTGCGCCGGGGTCAGTTCCGATTTCGTTGTGAGGGATGACGACACCAAATTCCATAAATGAAGGATCGCACATCAGGTGGTCGTTACCAGCCTCCGGAGCCGCCGCCACCTCCACCACCGCCACTTCCTCCACCTCCGCCGCCACCACTGCTTGAGTCGCTCGACGACGGAGGAACCGAGGCTGCCGTGAGAATGGTGATGTAGGTGAGAGAGGACTGAGTGAGATCAACTTCGCCTGCGATCGCCAGATCGTCAAGAGAGTCGGCGGCCTTCTTCCACGCAGTGGCCTCTCCGAGCACCACTGCCCATGCCGAATATTCGCGCAGCACACCGAGTCGATGAGCCTCCTCAACGTGACGACCCTCACTTTGCGCAAGGAATCTCCGAAATGATTCGGTTTGTAGGTACAACGCTGAGCCCGCGGCTGTTCTCGACGCAATCCGGCCCTTGGTCGAAATTGCACCAAGTAGAAACCCAGCGATGGCCACCGCCACCACAACGCCCACAGCGCTGTCGGTGAGTGCGGTTGGCGCAAAGTCCGCCACGTTTCCGTCAGGGTCACGGATCTCAATTGAGTCGAGGATGACTAGCACCCCGACTAACGATGCTGCCGATACCCACGCGCCAATAATCGATGTGCGTTTGTTCCACGCCCGAAGCGGCTTATTCCACCACTTCTTTTCTTTGACATCTTCGGTGAGCGCCTCACGAATTTCTTTCCACGTGGTCGCGAAACTCTCGGTGTACTTCTTGTACACACGGCGGGAGGTTGCTCCACCCGGCATAAGGATGTCGATGAGGCGTCGATCAAACTCGCTCAAATCTTCGCGGCTCGCCAACAGTTCGATGTCAACCGCCTGCCCATTCTTCTCGATGCTGATCACCCCGGCGCCGATGAGCGAAGAGACCCATGTCGACTGGAGGTCAGATCCGAAATGCTCGTTGAGAATCACGTTGCCCTCCCAAGGTTGAATTCCCTTTGGCGCTGCAAACTCGACCGTTGCCATTTCATAGAGCGCTGAGTCGGTGACCCGACTCGTTGGGCCCCCTGCAACTGGTATCGCCGCCCCTGCGGCATCGGTCGCGCCGACGGTGTTCATTCCGCGACGGACATTCCACAACACCGCAAGCGCAGCTGCTACAACCGCAGCTAACGCCGCAGTAAATGGCAACACACCACTCGACGGCGGGTCGTCACGGGCAGGCAAAGGAATCGATATCTCTCCCATACGCTGATCGGTCAGCACTGCTATGCCTGAAATGTTCAACCCGGCATTGGCTTCAAGCGGTTCGACGATGACTTCCTGCCCGAACGCAGTATCGGTAAGCTCGCAGCCACCGATATCACCCCAATCACCGACAGAGCACAACGAGTCGTTGAGACGAAACCCGTCGAGAATCACGTGAAACCGATCGGTTACAGGATCCTCATCAGGATCGATCAGTGAGTAGTTAAGGGGCCAGCCGTCAATAAACGCGAGAGGCAATTCATATGAGAGTACGAATCGGTGCTGACCATTCGACGTTTCGTCAGGGTCGCCAACCCGCATGACGTAATCCATCCCATCAAATTCGGTCGATAGTTGAGATGACATCGTGTCTGACTGTGCGGAAATTTCGGACGGGATCCCAAGATCGGTTCTGACATACCGCAAATAACCGCGCATCTGGTTTCGACCAAAGTTGATATCGACGTATTCGGTGACACGCATCGTCCCGTCATCAGTGGGCGACAGCACAATTGTCTTTGCATCGAAATCAACGACGTCTTTAGGCGCTCCAAGCGTCCCGTTTGCAACCAACACGAAAACCACCGCGGCGAAGACCGCGGTCGGCAACAACTTCCAACGCAACGACATGAACGAACTGTAGGACATTTTGTGNGCCGAATAACCCGTACGATGAGGTCTATGACCGGAACGCTTGTCATCCTCCGCCACGGCCAAAGCGAATGGAACCGTCTCAATCTGTTCACCGGATGGCACGACGTTCCACTCACCGAACAGGGTCTCGCCGAGGCAACTGCAGCCGGTCACACCATGCGCAATGAAGGGCTTACCTTCAACACCAGCCATACCTCACTTCTCACGAGAGCAGTTGTCACGCAGCACCTCGCTCTCGAGGCAATGGGGCAGGTGTGGTTACCTGTCGANCGACACTGGCGCCTNAACGAGCGGCACTACGGGGCACTGCAAGGTCTCGACAAAGTCGCCACCACCGAACAGCACGGGGCAGAACAGACACATATCTGGCGACGAAGTTTTGANACGCCTCCACCTGCTGTTGATANNACAAGCCCTGAACACCCGGTAAATGATCAGCGATACCAACATCTTCCNGCNGACGTACTTCCNAGTGCTGANTGCCTTCGCGATGTCGTTGCCCGGGTGCTGCCCTACTGGTTCGACCGCATTGCGCCACAACTTCTCGCAGGCCAAAACGTGCTCGTTACTGCACACGGAAACAGCCTTCGAGCACTGCTCATGTACCTCGAGGACGTCAGCGCAGACGACATTGCTGACGTGAATATTCCCACCGGGGTACCCCGCCGGTACACCTTCCGCGACGGCCTCGACGTTACATCTTCTGAATATCTTGGTGATCCAGACGCCATCGCAGCCGCAATCGAGGGTGTCGCTCACCAAGCCGGCACCCACTGATAATCCGGGCCGAATACAAGGACGACCNGTAGTTCCGCGCGCAAAACGAACTAGCGTTGAGGGCGCATGGCTACGCAGACGGATTCAACGACCAACGGCGACAAGCGGCTGAAGCCTCANCAACTTTCGCTCGGGCTCGGCATCGGAATGGGAGCCTTCATTCTCCTTTCGGGTGTTTTGCCACAGATCACTCACTGGCATAACGAAAATGAGGTCCACCGAACCGTGTTCGGCAACATTCCCGGGCCTCTCCAAATTGCGTTTTACACCCTGATTCCAGTCATGGTGGTGTGGGGCGCATTCCGCTTCGCGGACCGCATGAAGAACTGGGAGCGCGGAGCGGTGGCGAAACGTCGTACCACCACAAAAAACGTCAAGCGACGCGCCGCCGATTTCCGCGCCGGTGTGTACATGCGCACCCTCCTTCGCGACTCTGCCGCAGGTCTCATGCACTCGATGATCTACTTCGGCTTCTTAGTGCTGATGGGCGTCACCACCGTGCTCGAAATCGATCACCAAATGCCCGAGAGCCTGAAGTTTCTGCACGGCACGACCTATAAGGCGTACGCCTTCGTCGGCGACTTCGCCGGCACCGTGTTCACGGTTGGAGTCATCTGGGCGATCGTCCGCCGCTATATCCAGCGCCCGTACCGCATCCGCATTAAGACAAAGACCGAGCACGCTGTCATCCTCGGCACCTTCCTTGCGATTGGTCTGACGGGCTTCATCGCCGAAGGGTTCCGCATTGCCCTTGACGGTATGCCCGATTACGAGAAGTTCTCATTCGTGGGTTACCCATTCGCCACCCTTGTCGATGGCATGTCAGCCTCGGCGGTGAGCACCTGGCATCAGTGGAGTTGGATCGCCCACGTCGTGAGTTTTGTGGTGTTCTTGGCGATCCTTCCCGTCACGATGTTGCGCCACGTCTTCACCTCACCGCTCAACATGTACCTGCGTGACAAAGATCGCCCGAAGGGCGCAATGAAGCCCATGCCGAACCTCATGGAGACCGAGCTCGAGAGTTTTGGGGCATCGGTCGTTGAAGACTTCACGTGGAAACAACTGCTCGATACTGACGCCTGCACGATGTGTGGACGTTGCACGAGCGTGTGCCCCGCTCACGCAACTGGTAAGCCGCTCGACCCACGCGAAATCGTGTTGAAAACCGGCGAAGTCATGGCGGCGACGGGCTCACCTCAGGTATCGCCTCCCATCGGTGTGGATGGCGAAATCAAGATCGGGGCGAACAGCCTGTTCGAACGGATCACCGCTGAAGAAATCTGGTCTTGCACATCGTGNAAGGCNTGTGACGAAATTTGCCCGGTCAACATCGAGATCCTCGACAAGATCCTCGATATGCGCCGCTACCTATCGCTCATGGAGTCGAACTTCCCTGCCGAACTGGGCAACGCCTACCGCGCAATGGAAAACCAAGGAAACCCATGGGCAATGAACCAAGGGGAGCGCGGCGATTGGGCAAACGACATTGACGGCGTCGAAATTGTCGACCCTGGTTCACCGCTCACAGCCGAATATCTCTACTGGGTCGGATGCGCTGGATCGTTCGATGATAAGAACAAGAAAGTNACCCAGTCGATGGCGAAACTGCTTCGTCGNGCGGGCATCGACGTCGCAATCCTCGGACCGAGCGAAATGTGCACCGGCGATTCNGCTCGCCGATCAGGCAACGAGTACCTCTTCCAAATGTTGGCGATGCCAAANATCGAAATGCTCGACGGCATGGGCGTNAAGAAGATCATCACCCAATGCCCACACTGCTTCAACACATTGCAAAACGAGTACCCACAACTCGGCGGCAACTACGAGGTGGTGCACCACACGCAACTACTCGAAGAACTCATCGCTGATGGCCGCCTCGACGTCTCACAGGCAACGCTTGAGGAGCGCATCACCTACCACGATTCGTGCTACCTCGGACGGCACAACGACGTCTACATGGCACCACGAAAGGTGGTTGGAGCAATCAAGGGCATCGAGATCGTCGAGATGCCGCGAAACGGCACGACGGGAATGTGCTGTGGAGCCGGCGGTGCCCGTATGTGGATGGAAGAGTCGATCGGAACCAAGGTGAACGACGAACGAGCCCGAGAAGCACTCTCGACCGGTGCGACGCGAATCGCTACTGCGTGTCCGTTCTGCTACATCATGCTCGACGACGGCGCAAAGGCAGCCGGCGCCGACGAAGATGAAGTCAAGGTCGCTGACCTTGCGATCCACCTTCTTGATGCGATTGAGGCCGGTGAATCAAAGATGGGTCATCCTGATTCACCGCTCAGCGTGAGCTTCGACTAGCGGCTCGCATCACGACAGACGCGAACGAATGTCGGCAATCCAGTCGTCAGCGCTTTTCCAGCGCTCATCGGCGTGAGAGCTAACATCACTCACAGCCCCATCGGCTCGTGGCCATGAGCCAAACCACTTCACAAGACCCTGCTTCGCGTGAAGGGCTCGCATCGTGTCAGCCATCAGGTCATCGCCGACATGACCTTCGGCAAGAATGATGAAGCAATACTCGCCAAGTCCGCCCTGGCGAATCGGGCGAGAGATGAGGTTCGACAAGTTGATGCGGCGCGCCGCAAATTCTTGGAGAATGGAAATCAAACTTCCCGGCTCATCGGCGCGTTGGAACACGACAAGACCGGTTCGGTCATGGCCCGAAGGCGCCGAAGCTCCATCTCGACTGACGACGACAAAGCGGGTTTGATTTCCATCTTCATCTTCGATGTCTTCGGCGAGCACACTGAGCCCGTACAAATCAGCGGCGACACGTGGGGCGATTGCAGCAAGCCCTGTTGACGACTCTTCAGCAACCGACTTTGCTGCACCGGCTGTCGATGTTGCCGCAAGCAGATTCGCGTTCGGTAGATGCTCTCTGAGGAACTTGTGGCACTGCGCCGTTGCGACCGGAATCGACATCACATCGCTGACATCGGCAAGCGATGTCCCCTCGGGCGCGGCAAGGCACAGATGGATGTCGAGGACGACTTCCCTCGTCACGATGAGGTCATGGTCGAACGCAAGGGCGTCAAGTGTGAAGTTGACCATGCCCTCAATCGAATTTTCGATCGGCACGAAACCACAATCGACCTCACCCGAAGAGACTGCGTCGAGCACGTCAGGAACGGTTCGCATCGGAACAAGTTCACCGTCCGAGAGGTCGCGTTGAGTGCGAAGCGCCTGCTCGGTAAAGGTGCCGAATGGGCCAAAGAACGCGACGCGCAGAGCTGAGCCGTCGTTGGATGGAGAACCATTCGTTGAAGTCACGTCCGCAAGGCTAGGGGGATTCGACCCCAGACATGGCACGATGTGACCATGGAAGAAGCGGCCCTCGCCGAAATGATCGCTGCAATCGCTGACGGTTCGATCACTCCAGACGCCGCAGTGCAACAGCTTCGGCGCCTTCCATTCGCCGATACCGGCGATGCTCTTGTCGATCATCATCGGTCGCTACGCCAAGGGATGCCCGAGGTGATTTACGGCCCTGGGAAGTCACCTGAGCAATGTGTCGCCATCGTTCAGGAGATGCTGGAGTACAACGATGGACCGGTGCTCATCACCCGAGTGAGCAATGAACAAGTGGCATCACTGAGCTCGATCGACATGGCGGATGCACCACCGGTGGTGACCGCTCGATGCATGCTCTTTCGACCACCAGACCCGATTCAGCCCCAACCACAGGTGCTGGTCATCACCGCAGGAACATCTGACATCCCTGTTGCCGATGAGGCCGTCATCACTCTTGCGGCGAACGGCGTCACCGCCAACCGACTCCATGATGTCGGAGTTGCCGGCCTCCATCGTCTCCTCGCCCACCTCGATGACATCACCTCGGCCGATGCCATCGTGGTCATCGCCGGCATGGAGGGCGCTCTTTCAAGTGTGATTGGCGGACTCACCTCGTGCCCGGTGATCGCAGTTCCCACATCGGTCGGCTACGGCGCAGGGCTCGAGGGGGTCACTGCGCTCTTAGCGATGCACGCCAGTTGTGCATCGGGNATTTCTGTTGTCGGTATCGACAACGGTTTNGGAGCAGCTGTTGCCCTCATGCGTTACCTNAAACAAGCAGGCCCTCAATGACCGTTGGTGCATGGTTNCAATGCTCGGCCGGTGTTGCCGGCGACATGACGATGGCCTCGCTCGTCGATGCTGGGGCTGATCAGTTTGCGATTATCGATGCCATTAGCTCTCTCGGGATCGATGGCTGGGCGATCACCTTCGAAGANGTTCAGCGCTGTGGGGTGCGCGCAAAGTGGTCAAACGTCGTCATCCATGANNACGACNCNCCACATCATCACCGGCCGGCACAACAGATTCTCGACCTCATNGGGTCGTCCGNCTTNTCGGCTGTNACCNGCGACCGTGCAGTAGCCGTCTATCAGACGCTCGCCGAGGTCGAAGGATCNATTCATGGNGTCGANCCCGCCGANGTCGAACTTCANGAAGTTGGCGCGCTCGATTCGATCATCGATGTCGTCGGCTCGTGCGCAGCACTCGAGTCGCTCGGTGTTGAGCAGGTCTCTCATTCAGCGATCGGTGTCGGACATGGAACCGTGACGACCACACACGGGCAATTGCCCAACCCCGTGCCTGCGGTGTCGCGCCTACTCGCAATGCATCACTCCTCAACCGTCGGAGTCGACACCACCATGGAACTTGCGACCCCCACCGGCGTCGCATTGATGACAGTCCTTTCAAATGGGCAGTCAGGCCCGTCTATGCCTGCGATGAACACTCGATCGGTCGGTTTTGGAGCGGGCACTGCCGATACTCCAAATCGACCCAACGTTGTGCAGGCCGTTGTGGGAGACCTCGCCGCCCAACCGACGAACGACGGCGAAGTTGCAGTCGAACTCGCTGTCAATGTCGACGATGTCACTGGTGAAGTACTTGCCGACGCCATCGAACAACTACTCGCCGCTGGCGCATTTGATGCCTGGATCACTCCGATCATCATGAAAAAGGGACGTCCCGCATTTAACCTTCGGGCGTTGTGTGACCCAGCGAGGTTGGAGATCGTTCGGTCTACGATGGTCACGCACACTGGCTCACTTGGTATTCGCGCATCAGAAGTACGTCGCTGGCCGCAGCAACGTGCCGAACAGGTCGTGGTTATTGACGGGCACAGTATTCGCATCAAGGTGGCCGCCCATCGCGTGAAAGTCGAGTTCGACGACGCTCAGGCAGCTGCTCGAGCACTCAGAGTTCCGGTTCGCGACATCATCGCTGCAGCGGAACGCCTCTCGCAGCCTTAGACCGCCCGGTCGTCAAGCAGCTCGCGACGCAGGTTTCTCAGCATTGGCGATGGGGTGCCACATCAGAGTACGCCAAGCGTCCAACCCTCTTCTTCGAGCACGAGCGAACGCTCACGTGCAGACAACGTCGGGTTCGACCACTTGTGAATCGAGCCATCACGATCTGCTCGACCCATAAGTCGAACGACCGTCATGACCTGAGCAGCATCGAGGATGTCATGGCATTCACGATCGATCTCAAACATGCTCGGCCACACTTCAGCAAAAACGACATCACCTGGCCCACCTTGCAGCGATGTCGCACCGATACCTGTTTCGAATGGCCAGATGACGATCCGCTCGCCGAAATCAGTCGATACGCGTACACGCTCGAGCCACGCAATACCCATCAACATCTGGCTGCCGACGCTTCCCGGATACGCAAGTTGCCACGAACTAAAAGGACGATGCCCATCGGCACGCACGCGATGCTCACCGACACGAAACTCATCGAAGGGCGCATACGACTCTGGGCGATACCGAGACACCCCAGTTGCAGAGGAGGCTCCCGGGTAACCCCAAAACGGCCGCACATCAACCGAACGATCACAACGGTCGTTTAACTCTGCCGCAACATCAAACCGATTGTTGCGGTTGTTCGGGTCATCAAGAATGTGGTCACCAACCCACGACCACACGTCACGCCAGGAAGCATCAGGATCGTCGGCAATCACGTTCGCGAGACCAGACGGGTACCCAAACGAAAAATCACAACCAACGAGAACGCGCTCAGATCGGTCTGTCAGAATTCCGCGCAACACGCTCGTCATCTCTTCTCGCGTCCGAGGATTGTGCACGAATACGACCTCACCACCGCGGTCGGCAACCGCCACCCAGATCGAATCTTTCCCTTGCTTTGGCGAGGAGTTTGCACTCCAATCGATCATCACATAACGATCAAAACATTGATCTGATGAAGAGGGAGCTGCCACAACAAAAGTCTCCCATGACCGGCTACTCACACAGCCATTCCGAACACAAACGTCTCAGCGCAGGTGTGTCGAATTTGACACTCAAGACTTCCAGAGAGAGGGATAGCGTTCGAATTATCGGCCGAATGTTATGTCGGTCGAACTACAGAGGAACTCGCTCGATGCGAGTTCCACAAGGAGAACAACATGGCACACGCATATCACAATCACCTCGTAACAGTTCCGCTGTTTGCAGATCTCGATGAGAGTGAACTCGATGCAGTCGCAGCAATCACAACCGAACTCAATTTCTCAGCCGGTACAGCGCTGATGAACGAAGGAGCAGGGGCCCACGAAATGGTTGTCGTCGTTGACGGCACGCTCGAAGTCACCCGTGCAGGCGAGCACGTCGCCGACATCGGAGCTGGTGGCTTCGCTGGAGAGATGGCCGTGCTCACTCACGCTCGCCGCGACGCCACCGTCACAGCGAAGAGCGACGTCAAGGCCCTTCATCTCGACGGCCGCGCGTTCGGTGACCTCATCCAGCAGGTCCCATCAGTTGCCGCCAAAATGCTGCCCATCGTCGCTGCTCGCGTTGTCGAGAACAGCACGAACCACCAGCACTGAGCGTCAGCCCCCCAACACGGTGTTCGCCCGTGCGAACGCCACCAATGCGATCACCGCAAGACCCACGATCATCCACGGAAACGTGGGTGTACCTGAGATGTCGATCATTTGGCCGATGAGGTAGGGAGCCGCAGAACCGACCATCGTGAGCGCAAACCCTCTGATAGCAGGGCTCACAAGGTAAAGAGGAGTCAGCTTGCGCACGGCCAACAAACTACGGTCATTGCATGGCGGAATCCTCGGATCATTCCAACTTGCACGGGTCGATTCTCGGCACTCGGGTAGTGAGAAGTGAAGATCCGAAACTGCTCACGGGGGGCGGCCATTACACTGCCGATCTCCCTCAACACATCGTCAAACAGGCCCTCCACGCCACCTTCGTGCCGTCACCGGTTGCGCACGGAAGACTTCTCGAAGTGCACACCGAAGATGCATCTGAAGTTGATGGTGTCGTCACCATCATCACCGGCACATCGCTTCGAGATGAACTCGGAGTTGATGCCCATCACGGCTTCGTGCCCATCGGCTCAAGGTTTGCTCGACATCCCATCGCGGTCGATGCGGTCAGGTACGTAGGCGAGCCGATCGCGCTCGTCATCGCCGAGACCCGTGCCGCAGCCGCCGATGCAGCCCAACTGGTGTGGGCCGATATCAATGTCCTCCCGTCGGTAACCGATATGGAGGCAGCGGTTGCCGACGACGCTCCAACACTCTTTGACGGAGATGAGGGCAACATTGCATTTATCGAGGTCAGTGATGACCCAATCGATATCGACGCGATGTCAACTCGCGTCGTACGTGGCACATATCTGAATCAACGCGTCGTTGTCGGCTCGATGGAACCCGATGCCTGCCTCGCTGAACCCACAGATGGCAACGAAAAGTTGACGCTCTGGGCTTCCACACAGATGCCGCACATGCTTCGAGATCAACTTGCTGCAACGTTGTCAATCGACCGTGACTCGGTGCGGGTGCGTACACCTGCAGTCGGAGGAGGATTCGGTGGCAAAGCGGGTCTTCACCACGAGTACACCGCAGTCGTTGCCGCTGCCCGGCATCTCAACCGCCCTGTCCTTTGGGCACCATCACGCTCTGAGGACATGCTCACCATGCCTCACGGCAGAGGGCAGATCCAATGGGCGGAAGCTGGATTCGAGGATGACGGCATGCTCACCGGATTTCGATTCAGGATTCTCGGTGATTCAGGCGCCTATCCAACTATTGGTGCAGCGCTCGTCGGCGGCACGAGGCGCATGGCGCCCGGCACCTATTCAGTGCCGGCATTTCAAGCGCATGCCATCAGCGCAACCACCAACACCACATGTGTGGGCGCCTATCGCGGAGCGGGTCGACCTGAAGCAACTTCGATGGTCGAACGGCTCATGGATCAGGCCGCCCATGAACTCGATATCGACCCGATTGAACTCCGGCGGCGAAATCTGCTTGCNGATGACGNATTTCCNTTCACTTCNGCGACCGGTAACACCTATGACTCTGGTCGCTACCTCCANACGCTTGAGCGCGCAGCCGAACTCGCCAACTACGAANCNCGNCGCNAAGANCAACGNGANCGCAGAGCGAGAGGNGACCGCATGCANCTCGGCATTGGCGTCGCCANCTATGTGGAGATCACGGCCGGCGGCAGTTCAGAGGAATATGCGGCGGTCACTGTGCATGCCGACGGCTCAGCAACTGTTGCTGCGGGTACCGCAGCCCATGGCCAGGGGCACGCAACGTCATACGCGATGATCGTGTCGGCCGCTACCGGAATCCCGATCGATCGTATTACCCACATCGACGGTGACACCGACCTACTTCCTCGAGGCGGAGGCACCGGAGGGTCACGTTCGCTCCAACTCGGCGGGTCGGCTGTCGTCGGGGCACGTGATGCTGTTATCGAACACGCCCGTTCGATTGCCGCCCAGCAACTCGAAGCCGATGTCGCAGATGTCGTACTCGATAGTGCNTCNGGNGGTTTCCANGTCGCAGGAGTGCCCGCAACTGTCCGCACGTGGTCAGANATCGCACAACAAGTTGANGCCGNTGGCGAGCAACTTTCTGCCGACCATGTCTTCAATCAACCGGGTGCGACGTTCCCGTTCGGTGCCCACGTTGCAATTGTCGAAGTTGACACCGAAACAGGGCGCGTCACGATCGTTCATCACGTTGCGGTTGACGATTGTGGCACCGTTCTCAACCCGGTCATCGTCGAGGGCCAACAGCACGGGGGAATTGCGTCGGGCGTTGGCCAAGCCCTCTATGAAGAGGTCAGGTACGACGCTGACGGAAATCCGCTTACTGCGAATTTCGCTGACTACGGACTGCCCGCAGCATCGGAAATGCCGTCATTTGATGTGCACTCAACCGAAACACCGTCACCGCTGAACCCGCTGGGGGCCAAAGGCATCGGCGAAGCGTCAACGATTGGAAGCACGCCTGCCATCCAAAATGCAGTGATCGATGCACTCAGCCATCTCGGTGTTCGCCATATCGATATGCCGTGCACCCCAGAGCGTGTGTGGAGAGCGATCCAACANCCCGCAGACCCCTGGAGAGAACCNCCAGCAGCGTTCGCAANCGTCGCTGCACAGCGCACCGCCCCCGCCATTGATGAAGCGGTTGACGAAGCTGCAGATGGCATCTGATCGTCGTTATTCGATATGCACAAACGCAGTCGCTATCAGTAACGAAAATGCAATCTCGCCCAGAGGCTGATCCGCTTCCATTCTCGGCCTGCTCATCGGGCAGGATGTCTCTATGGCAGCACCATTAGACGGCATCGTCGTTCTCGACTTTTCTCGTGTTCTCGCCGGCCCACATTGCGGTCGCGCCCTTGCCGATCTCGGCGCACGGGTCATCAAGATCGAGCCACCGGCAGGAGATCTCACCCGATTTTGCTACCCGCGACGCAACTCGATCTCGAGTTACTTCGCCCAGCAGAACACCGGTAAAGACAACATTTCGCTTGACCTCTCAAAGCCGGAAGCGACCGACATCATCCTTGGTCTCGTTGAACACGCAGATGTTGTCATCGAGAACTTCCGTCCAGGAGTAATGAAGCGACTCGGCCTTGACTACGAGCGGCTCGCCGCCATCAGACCTGAACTCGTCTATGCGTCATCGAATGGTTACGGCACCGGCACAAGTTGGGAAAAGCGTCGTGCCTATGCCCCGGTCATCGGCGCAGAGACCGGGCTCATCAAATCTCAGGGAGACGCACGAGACGGCCAATACTTCAACGACCGCCATTCTCACGCCGATGTCTACACCGCCCTNGANCTCACCGTTGCCGTGCTNGCTGCGTTNAACCATCGACATACGACAGGTCGTGGCCAGCAGGTTGANGTNACCATGGCCCAGACNATGCTCTANGTNAACGAACACACCCATGATGCTCTGTGGGATGAGCCNGTGCCTGAGGGAGTCATTCGCTCATTNCAGCCNGGTGACTATCAAGTGCTNGAGCTTGGCGATGGTTCATCGGTCATNGTCAGTGGTCACCCTGCAGAGGGNGGCACGTTNGAATTCTTCATGCGGGCAATCGGCCGCGAAGANGCCATCGANGACCCNCGTTTTGCCGACATTGCGAGCCGCAGAAAGAACCTCTCGGATATCAATCGGATGCTCGCCGACCACGCAAAGACCATCCCTGACGCCGTTACCTACGAAGAAATCCTTTCGCAGCACAATCTCGCTGTTGGCCAGTTGCGCACTGTTCGTGAGTTTGCAGAATCGGAATGGTGCGCGGAGACAGGGGCAATTGTCGAGGTGTCTGACCGTGGAGATGGCGTTGTCAAAATTCCGCAGGCCCCTTGGCGGTTCAGTGACGGTGCCGACGTCGGCATTCATGGCACACCCCGCTACCGGGGAGAAGACAATGAGACTGTGCTGAGCGAACTACTCGGCCTTGATAGCACAACCCTTCATCAACTTCAGGAAAACGGTGTCTTGTCCTCTCATGTTCCGCGCCGCTAATCAATGAACTCTGAGCAGTTGCTCACGAGAGCATTTGAACTCGACTCAACTGATGACCTTTCGCATTGGCGCGACAGGTTCGTCATCGATGATCCCGACCTGTCGTACCTCGACGGCAACTCGCTCGGCATGTTGCCGAGAACAACTGTTCATCGCCTTCACGAGGTGATGAACGAAGAATGGGGTTCGGGCCTCATTCGGTCGTGGCGTAAATGGCTTGAACTGCCGCTCATCGTCGGGAACGAACTCGCTCCGTTGCTTGGTGCCGACGATGGCGAGGTCGTCGTGCACGATTCAACGAGTGTGAATCTGCATCAACTACTTCATGCTGCGGTTCGACTTCGACCAGACCGATCATTTATCGCTGTCGACGCGCATGAATTTCCTACAGATCGCTACGCCGTCGAATCGGTTGCCGCTCAACATGGACTCACGGTCGTTTCTCCAGGACCCAACGAGCGACTCGATGGAATTGATCTTGGTGACTGTGCCGTCGTTGTTCGTTCGCTCATCGACTATCGGTCGGCAGAAGTGGCCGACCTCTTTGGCTTTACCTCTCGTGCCCGAGATGCGGGCGCTCTTGTAATTTGGGACCTTTCCCACGCCGTGGGAGCGATCGAGCTTGACCTCCATGCCGCACAGGTCGACCTCGCTATCGGTTGCACCTACAAGTTCCTCAACGGTGGTCCCGGAGCTCCCGCCTTTTCATACGTTCGGTCCAACTTGATTGAGGAGGTTGACCAGCCGATCAGAGGGTGGTTCGGTCAAGATGACCAATTCGCAATGGATGGAGCGTGGTCACCAAAACCGGGCATCGGCCGCTTGATGATCGGGACGCCCTCAATACTCGCTCTCGAGGCTGCACGGTGCGGAATTGAACTCTGTGCTGAGGCGGGGATGCCATCGATTGCGGCAAAAGGCAGAGCACTAACCGACTTCGCTCATGCATGCTGCGACGAATTGAATCTCGAATCAATTTCGCCCCGTGATGCCAGCAATCGAGGGGCTCATATCGCAGTCCGTCACCCTCATGCGAAAGATGTTGTCGAGCGTCTTGAACGTGAGTGTTCAGTAATCGCTGACTATCGAGACCCTGATCTCGTTCGACTCGGATGTTCTGCACTCACGACGAGGTTTGGTGACGTCGCTCGCGCTGTCAACCAACTCGCAGGAATCGCCCACGATCGGGTGTAGTCGGCTAGCGGGCGAACGCAGCTGCGATACGAATCGCTCCACCATCAGCAACATGCACCTGGCCTTCGTCGACCAGTTTGATGAGGTGTGACAGCACTGAACGGGCCGCCGGCCGATGAAGGTGAGGGTTCACATCGGCGTAGAGCACCCGAACCATCTCGGGCACAGTTGAAGGCCCGTGCTCGTCAATAAACGACAACACCTGCTGCTCACGTTGCAGTCGATGCTCAACGAGTGCCCGCGAATACTCGGCACCATCGGTTCGAGGCGGCCCGTGAGTTGGCCACAGCGTGGCGTCAGCGCGGTCGGCGACTTTGTGTAGCGACTCGATGTACGCCGTCATCGACCCATCTGGGGGCGAAACAACCGTCGTGCTCCAACCCATGATGTGGTCACCAGTGAACAGGCTCGATGATTCTTCAAGCGAAAAGCAACAGTGATTAGCCGTGTGACCAGGTGTCGTGACCGCGCGCATTGTCAGACCTTTGCCGTCGACGACGACCTCACCGTCGGTCACTCGTTCGTCGGGAACAAAATCAACGTCGGTCGACTCTTCCATCTTCACTTCGTCTTCTTCTTTTGTTTCTGAAGGGTCAGGAGGAACAGCCAGTTCTTCCTCACCTTCAAACATGCCCTCCGGTTCGTCAACGGTCTCATGCGGGCCAACGGCAAAGGTGGGTGCCCCGGTCTCCGCTTTCAACCACTCCGACAGCGGGGAATGATCGGCATGACAGTGTGTGATGAGAATCGCTCGAACGCGCTCACCCTTCAGCGCTGCAGCCAAAGCGTCACGGTGGCTGTCGAGGCGCGGACCCGGGTCGATCACGACCACATCACCATTGCCAATGATGTACGTGCCGGTGCCTCGATAGGTGAACTTCGAGGGGTTCTCAGCAATTACTCGGCGAACATCTGGTGCAACCTGAACCGCTTCGCCATAGACAACATCATCGAGAGGGAGAAAGGTGGGTGAACTCACCTCTACGACGGTAGTTCACATTTACGGCAACGCACTGTTCGGTCGCTATTCCGTTTCTGCGGCGTCATCGTCGCCTGAGTCACGACCGAGCAGGTCACTGTCGACAACAACATGACGTCGGCCAGTTTCGCTCGCAATCGCCTGCCCCATCGCAGCAACGGGCAGCGCCAGTAATGCTCCACTCGGTCCGAGGATTGAAAGACCAGCGAGCGCCGCCCCAAACGCAATCGCAGGGTGAAGTTCCATCGTTCTCGCTGTCACCTTTGGTGAGATCACGTAGTTCTCAAACTGCTGATAGACGATGATGATGCCGAAGACAATGAGCGCCCGAATTGGCGAATCCAAAAAGGTAATCACGACCGGAAGAACGGCCGCAAAATACGTGCCGATCACTGGAAGGAATTGGCTAATAAGACCAACCCACAGCGCAAGAGCAATCGGTGATCTCACTCCTGCGGAGGCAAACACAATGCCGTGGAACACTGCCGAGACCGCGCTTAGCAACAGGCGTGAATAGAGATATCCACCCGTCTTGTCAATGGCGAGTTCCCAGATCGACAGCACACGAAGTTGGGCTGCTGGACGTAACCTCGAGCAAATCGCACGTCGCATTCGTGGCCCGTCGGCGACGAAGTAGAACGTGAAGAGCACGATAGAGAACGTGGCAAAGAGCCCGTTAAGGGCCCGTCCGGTCAGTCGAAGTGCATCGCCCCGTTGAGCGGAAATGAAGTTCTGAACGGTACCGTTCGGATCATTGAATTGTTCAATGACTTGAGCAGCATCAATCGAGGTGCCAAACCAATTATTGATGCGGGTCACCGTGTCTGAAATGTAGACCTCAAGGTTCGACAACAAATCTGCGATCTGCGTGCCGATGAGGGTTCCCATCGCCCCAAGAAACGCACCGACTGCGGTGAGAACACCGAAAATGATGAGCAACGTCGCACGACCGCGTCGCCACCCTCGTCGCACCAGCCAGTTGGTTCCCGGTTCGATCGCAAGACTGAAAAACAATGACAACACCAGCAACAAAACGAGATCGTCGACCCGTCCCCACGTCAGAACCACGACATCGGTGACGACCGATCCGACCCAAAACAACACGACCGCAAACAGGATCCAGCGGGGTGGAAGCCACCGGTTTTCTGAGTCTGTGTCCCCCGTGAGATCAGAATCATCGTCTTGCACAGTCAGGATCTTAGTAACGCATCGTGAGAGCATGTGCCGATGACCGAGTTTCAACAAGAACCCGCCGAGCAGGTTCGAACCTGGCTCGCCGACCAAATTCGTGACCGAGTCGTCGGGCCGAACGCTGAAGACCGCACAAACGAACTCTTCAATGCACCCGGCGAACGCTGGTTTGATGACGATGCCCCCATCCGGACCGTGCACCTTGACGCCTCAATGTTCATCGGTGGAATCAGGGCGCTACTACTGCAAAGCCTGCATCCACTCGCAATGACCGGCGTCGCTCAGCATTCTGACTACAAAAACGACCCGTGGGGACGACTACAGCGAACCGCCGACTTTCTTGCGACAACCACGTTCGGGCCCGCAGAAGCGGCAGATCAAGCAATCGCTACCGTCACCGCAATCCACGATCGGGTGACGGGCACGACAGCCGACGGTGTCGACTACCGAGCCAATGATCCTCACCTCCTTGCGTGGGTCCATGTTGCCGAGGTCGACTCATTTCTTCGTGCACACGATCGTTACGGAGAGTCACCACTCGAAGGGGCTGATCGCGACCGCTACGTTGCCGAATCTGGTTCGATTGCTACTCGTCTGGGAGCCGACCCGGTGCCAACCACCGAGCAGGGTGTCGCTGACCTTCTCAACGACTTTCGGTCGGAACTTCGCGCAACACCGGAGGCGAAAGAGGCTGCTCGCTACCTGCTCATCGACCCTCCGCTCCCAGCCTCTTCAAAACCTGCCTACGGCCTAATCGCGGCGGCTGGCGCCTCTCTGCTCCCATTGTGGGCTCGGAAAGAACTCAGAATCCCGTGGCTCCCGGTCTCAGAGCGCCTTGCGATTCGCCCGGCGGGTGATCTCATCACCAAAACCATTCGATGGGCGTTACAACCAGGTCAGCCTTCAGCCTGACGTCGCCCGCATTTCCGCAGCCAGCGACCCACGGGTGACCACCTCGATCTCACCGAGCCCGAGCCACTCAGCCATCATCTGCAACTCTTCGGTAGCGGCACGGGCGATCTCCTGTCGACGCACCGGGGTGTCGTCAGCGGCCTCAACCCATGAAGCCTGAACCAACAGCGTCTGTCGGGCACGGTCAGCTTTGAGATCGAAACGGCCGACGATGCGATCTCCGAGCAGAAACGGCAACACGTAGTAGCCATACCGACGCTTCGCCGCAGGGGTATAGATCTCGATTCGGTAGTGGAGATCAAATAATCGTTCATCGCGATCGCGGAACCACACAACTGGATCAAATGGGCTCAAGAGTGCTCGAGCGTCGACCGTCTNCGGNATGTACAAATTGGGGAGCGCATANGCGGGCTGTGACCAGCCGTCGACAGAAACTTCAACNACATCTCCGCTCTGCACCAGCGATGCAACNTGCGNGCGAATATCGGTAAGGCGCTGACGGTGATAGTCGGCAATGTCGTGGAGGGTTCCAACACCGAGGTGTCGTACCGCCTGCACTATGAGCTCTCGCCGAGCGTCATCTTCATCTGGGGTCGGGGCCTCGAGGGCAGATGCGGGAAGCACTCGTTCGGGCAGGTCATACAGCCGAGCGAAGTCTGAGGCTCGCCGAGTAGCCGCAACCTCGCCTTTCCAAAACAGAAACTCCAATGCAGCTTTCGCTGAATCCCAATCCCACCACTCGCCCTTAGTGGTCTTACGCGGAGACAGCTCACCAGCCGTCATCGGGCCGTCGCTACCGATAGTGGAAAGAACCCGAGTGATGAGATCAGGACGTTCGGAGCCGATTCGGTTGACACCCTTCCACGCGTGAGGCTGGCTCATTCGCCAGCGAAGCAACCGATGCTGTGAAGCCGGNACATGACTTGCCTCGTGCACCCAGTATTCGAAAATCTCACCGCGGCCTGTCGCTGCGGAAATCAGCGACCGGTCGTGTGGTCCGAGACGTGCGAAGACGGGAAGTTCTTGGCTTCGCACCAACACGTTGACCGAATCAATCTGGATGATTCCCATGTCGTCAAACGCTCGACGCAAATGACGGCGGTCAACTCTCCCGNGGGGACGANCNCGATGGAAGCCCTGTGCAGCAAGCGCCGCTCGGCGGGCTTGCGAAATCGATAACCGACGGGTAGCGGTCACCCGACCCGACTCGTTCAGTCAGCGACGCTGATCGTCACCGACTCGATGACGACATCATCTTTCGGACGATCGCCAGCTGCGGTGGGAACGTTCTGCATTCGCTCAACCAACTCGAGGCCCTTTACCGTTTGACCAAAAAGACTGTAGAGCGGAGGAAGTTGCACACCGCTGGGGCCACTGATGAGGAAGAACTGGCTGCCATTTGTGTTCGGGCCAGCGTTTGCCATGGCAAGCGAACCGATCTGATACTGACCTGGCTTCGGTAGTTCATCGTCAAATCGGTATCCAGGGCCTCCACGACCGGTTCCAGTGGGGTCACCACCTTGGCACACAAAACCATTGATGATGCGATGGAAAATCACACCATCGAAGTAGTGGTGAAGCGCTAAGAACACAAAGTTATTGACGGTGACCGGTGCGTTCACNGCGTCGAGCGCGATCACGATCTCCCCGGCTGCCTCGCCCGCAATCGACACCGACATCGTCGCGGTGTATCGCTTCGCCGGGTCGATGCCCATCTCTGGTGCCTCAGGGAACTGCTGTTGCCGTGGTGCGGAGCCGTCAAAAAGTGGAAAAGGTGTCNCCATATCGCCAGACCCTATCGGCGTCGTGACACCCGTCGGCCAGACTGTAGGGGTGAGCAAAATAAAGACGTCACATGTCTGTAGCGAATGCGGCACCCACCACCCCAAATGGGGTGGCCAATGTGCGGGCTGCGGCAAGTGGAACACGCTCATCGAAGAGGTGATCTCCACCGGTCTTGCCGCCGACACGTCGTCGCCATCGGCACCACGCCCATCGTCGGCAGATGCCCGACCGCCAGTCGCGCTCGACGACACCACAACCGATGTTGGAANGGCGCAGNCCACCNGTATCGCAGAACTTGATCATGTNNTNAGCGGTGGANTCGTCGATGGCTCCGTCACGTTGCTTGGCGGTGAGCCCGGCATCGGTAAAAGCACGCTTCTCCTTCAAGCCGCACATAAATGGGGTGGCTCGGTGCTGTACGTGTGTGCCGAAGAGAGCGTTCAACAGGTTCGGCAGCGAGCCGAACGTCTCGGAGCAATTCGGTCAGATGTCTGGCTGCTTGCCGAACATGGTCTTGGTGAAATTGCCGATGCGATCGAGAGCACTCAACCATCGCTCATCATTGTCGACAGCATCCAAATGATTTCAGACCCGGTAGTGACGTCAGCGCCCGGGTCGGTGGCACAAGTACGAGCCTGCGCCCAGTTTCTCGTCCACCTCGCAAAGCGTCGCTCGATTCCCCTTGTGCTCGTCGGGCACGTCACCAAAGAAGGTGACCTCGCCGGTCCGCGAGTACTCGAGCATCTCGTCGACACCGTGTTGAGTTTCGAGGGCGACCGTCATCATTCACTTCGCCTCGTTCGCGCCGTGAAACATCGGTTCGGATCAACGAACGAACTCAGCGTGTTCGAAATGACAAGCGATGGTCTGGTTGGTGTCGCCGACCCGAGCCAACTCTTGCTCGCCGATCGAAAAACGCAAGTTCCGGGCTCAGCTGTTGTGCCCACACTCGAAGGGCGACGACCGCTCATCGTCGAATTGCAGGCACTCACCTCGGTTGCGCCGCCCGGTGTCCCCGCACGCCGAACTGCGCAAGGGGTCGACCAGTCACGTCTCGCAATGCTGCTCGCTGTACTCGCTCGCCACTGCAATGTGCCCACTGCAGCCACCGACGTATACGCCTCAGCCGTCGGTGGTGTACGCATTGCCGAGCCCGGCCTTGATCTCGCACTCAGCCTGGCAATTGCGTCGTCGATTGTCGACCGTCCGCTGCCACCCGACCTCGCCGTCTTCGGAGAGGTCGGTCTCGGCGGNGAGGTTCGCCAAGTTGCTCAACCCGATCGTCGTTTTTCTGAAGCCCACCGACTTGGCTTCACACGGGTCATTGCCCCACTTCGGTCACCCGAACCGATCGACAGCATCGAGGTCATTCGGGTCAGCGGCGTGAGCGAGGCGTTGGAAGCAGCCGGCTTGTTGTAGCGCCGACTGCACGCACAGTTGCGACAGTTCTCCCGGGCGATCGTTAGCCTTATCGCTGTGAACCTCCGGCTCGCGCTCGCCCAACTCAACCCCACCGTGGGAGCGATCAGCGCGAACCTCGAACAGCTCAAATCTGCGTACCAAGATGCCGAAAATCAGCAATGCTCGATCGTCGCATTCGGAGAACTCAGCATCACTGGCTACCCGCCCGAGGATCTCCTCCTCAAACCCCGATTCATTGATGATCAACTCGCTGCCCTTCACGACTTTGCTGCGATAACAGGCAATTGCGTAGCCATTGTCGGATTTGTCGACCGCAACGAGGAGAACTTATGCAATGCCGCAGCGATCTGTTCCAACGGGCAAATCCAACACATCTACCGAAAGCGCAGCCTCCCGAATTACAGCGTGTTCGACGAAAAGCGGTATTTCACCCCCGGAACAGAACCGCTTGAACTCATCGGTGTTCACGGTATTCCCGTTGGAGTATCGATCTGTGAAGACATCTGGATAGATGACGGCCCACATGTTGACCTCGTCAATCTCGGAGCAGAACTAATCGTCACGATTAACGGATCGCCGTATCACCTTGATAAAGACTCTGAGCGCGAAACCCTCATCACTCAGCGAGCCACCGAACTTCATGTTCCTATCGGGTACGTCAACCAGGTGGGTGGNCAAGACGANCTCGTCTTTGACGGTGGATCATTCGTNGTNGACGATTCAGGTCAGCTCATTGCTCGAGCACCTCTATTCACTGAATCGCTGCTTGTTGTCGACATCGATATCACGGACCGCGACACCCGCGTGACTCCCAACATTTCTCTCAACTCCTCAACACCGCCTCCGCAACGCGCTTCCAACCAGCTGAACATCGTTAATTCCATGACGGGCGATGATGAACTCTATGAAGCGCTCGTTGTCGGCACCCGCGATTACTGCCGCAAGAACGGCTTCAGTGATGTCGTCATCGGGCTTTCGGGTGGAATTGATTCGACCCTCGTCGCGTGCATCGCAGTTGACGCTCTTGGTGCTGAGCATGTACATGGAGTTGCCATGCCGTCGCGTTACTCNTCTGATCACTCTCTCAGCGACGCCGAAGCTCTTGCGAAGAACTTGGGCATTGACATGAGAACGATCTCGATCGAGCCGGCGTTTGCTGCGTATATGGACATGCTTGATTCGTCATTCGACGGACGCCAGCCCGGGCTCACCTGGGAGAACGTTCAATCCCGATGCCGAGGCCAAATCTTGATGGCACTGTCGAACGAATTCGGCTGGATGGTGCTCACGACCGGCAACAANAGCGAGGCAGCCGTCGGCTATTTCACGATCTATGGCGATTCGGTTGGCGGTTACGCCGTCATCAAAGACCTCCTCAAGTTGAAGGTGTACGACCTCTGCCGACTCGTCAATGAGCGTGCCGGTGACGAAGTCATCCCTCACAACATCATCGTGAAGCCGCCGTCAGCTGAGTTGCGTCCCGATCAACGAGATGACCAAAGCCTTCCGCCGTACGAGGTACTCGATCCCATTCTTTCGCTGTATGTCGAGCATGACCGAACCGCTCAAGACATCATCGGTGAGGGCCATGAGCCCGAGATGGTCTCTCGCATCACGCGACTCGTCGACATCGCCGAGTACAAACGACGGCAGTCACCCCCGGGCGTTCGCGTCACCGAGAAAGCCTTCGGGAAAGATCGGCGGGTTCCGATCACGAATGGCTATCGCTGATCAGCAAGCGTCTTCAACAGTTGGATCGCTGCATNGACCTCATCAACCGGCACCAANAGATGATCATGGTGGTGTCCGGCAANCACATTGCACGCAATGCCGTGCTCAGCGAGCACGCCGCTCACTGCCGCTGTCAACCCGACGCCTTCAAGCGATGAGTTCACCGTAAGTGTGATCCATCCCAATTTGACTGGTTCGGTGAGACCAAAACGGTGCGCATCGTCATAGGCAATGACGACCGAGAGGCCCTCGGCCTCGCGAACTGTCGAATACACATCGACGTCGTCGGGCACCGATTCGATCTGCGGAACCGTTGCGAAGACGAAGATTCCAGGAACAACCTGAGGGTCCATCGAGCGGACCATCTCGTGGCGATCAGAGATCACCTGAGGTTGGTCATCCACAGCAGGCGTCGTCGGTTGGGTTGCGGCGGCCGCCCATCGGTGCCTTACTCAGAACTACGTTCGCAAACTGGGTCTCATGGTCAGCTGTCTTCACGTAATACTCCCAGCGGGGCCCATTTGGGTCGTCTACCCAGGTTTCAACCTTCTCCGCGAAACAACAAATCGTGTCGTCGATACCGCTTGTTTCGAGGCCTTCATTACGAAGCCGCGACTCTTGTTGCATAACCTCTTCCGCTGAGTCGACCTCAACGCCCAGGTGGTTGACGGTGCCCGACGGGTCAGTGTCGTTCTCTATGATGACGAACTTCAACGGCGGGTCTTCAAGGGCCCAGTTTGCGTAACCCTCCTTGACTTTTGAGGGCGGTGCTCCGAATAACTTGCTGTAAAACGCAATTGATTCGTGAAGGTCTCGCACGTTCATCGCTAATTGGATACGCATTTCAGACAGTATGTCAGCCACACTGGAGCCATGAAGACACACCGCGTTGGCATCATCGGTCTTGGAACAGTCGGCGCACGATTCGTTGAACAATTCAACCTTCACGAACGCTTTGAGTTGACGGCCTGCTGGGATGCCTCATCTGAGGCACAAGATCGGTTTCGTTCGACAGAGAACGTGGTCGAGACTCCAGAAGACGTTATTACCAATTGCGATGTCGTGTATATCGCCGTTCCACCGGCCGCGCATGCCACCTACGTCGAGCAGGCTGTGGCAGCAAAGTGCGCAATTTTCTGTGAAAAGCCGCTTGGCGTTGACATCGAAGAGAGTGAGCACATTCTTCAACTTGTCGAATCGTCTGGCCTGCCGAGCGCCATTAACTACGTGTTCGGTTCTGCGCCCTCGGCCGTCGAGCTTGGCCGCCGTGTTTCGGCCGGTGAACTCGGTGACATCGTCTCTGTGGANTTCATNATGCACCTCACCGAGTGGCCTAGAGCGTGGCAGGCAGCTGCGACCTGGCTTGCCGAGGCATCTGAGGGCGGATGGATTCGCGAGGTTGGCTCACACTATGTGTTTCTTGCGCAACGACTGTTTGGTGAGGTGGCTCTCGAGCACTGCCTTGTTCGCCGACCTGAAACGCACCTTGCCGAGAACCTAGTTACCGCTCGACTCAACTCCGGTCAGGCTCCGTTCACCATGCACTGCGAAAGCGGTTCAGCCGGGATCGACTCATTGATGTTCACCGTGAGAGGCTCCCAACAGTCAATGCGAATCGTCGACTGGTACAACGTCGAAGCAACCAACTCAGAGGGAGTCTGGGCGCCTGTAGAGATCGATGCCTCGCCTTCTGCCCCGTGGGCGGCCTACCGGGCACAGCTTGATGGCCTCTCCGCAATGCTCGACGGTGATACCCATCATCTCCCAACATTCGCTGAGGCTCTCGGTGTACAGCGAGTCATTGAAGGGATTCTGGCGAACTAGCGCGCACCTAAACGGCTACGCAGTCCTCACACCCATCGTGGATGAATCACGTACAGCGTCGGAGCCGCGTCGTCATCGTCGATTCGAGGCATCGGCGCAATAAGCCCCCACCTCACAAGGTCATCGATGGCATCTTGCACTGCAAGTTCTTTCAGCGGTATCCACCACTTCTTACCGCCGCCCATTTGGGCAATGCCTTCAACATCGATCTCGAAACTCGTCGCGCCCTTGGCGTGATTCTCGTGGTTCTCTACGATCTCCAACAAAATGTTGTTCCAGATCCTCCAGTGCCAGCGGTCTAACTCGCCGTCTTGGGCCCGTTCATCGAGCACCCCAGCCATTTGATGCTCGAGTGGCTTCACCCACATCTTTTCGCGAATGCAGTCCAACATTCCTTGGAGGACGTCGACAGCCTCGGAAATGCCAGAGTTGGGGTNGGAACTGTCTTGAACAACGCTCTGAAGACGTTCGAGTGGCTGCACGACGCGTGGGTCATCCCCAATCAATGGCATGACGACCGGTGATGCCTTGTTAATCGCGTTAAACAGCGGCTGCGGGTCGGGCGTATTGGTGGATTGCAGCACCATTTCGATGTACTCGTCGATGAAGAACTCAACCTTTGGAACTTCCACACATTTACTTTTGCCACGTCAGCGCCGCCTCGCGCAACCCTCCGAAGCAAAACATCAACAATTCGAACTCATCGTTCGCAGTTGCCGAAGGGTGCGTCGCCAACACTGTGACCTCGAATCAAACCCTGATCATTGAAATCGGCAAATGGATGTTGCCTTCGCAGAAACCAGAGAAAACAAGCGCGCCTGCGAGAAACAGGCACCCAAAGTGACACCATGGAAGGTAATGATCACCTTCAACGAAATGCTCCGCGAACAAATCGTCGGCCACCTTGCGAACCACGACCGACGCACCTACCCACTTGAAGGTCGCCGACATGCTGCTGTCGCTATTACCATCGTCGACTCCGACCCCGTGCTGCATGATGGTGAACAACCACTCGAACCCGAGTTCAGCGATATGTCGATGGTGCCCGGCGATGTGGAGGGACTCGACGGTCGAATGGTTGGTGTTGCTGGAGGAGCAGCATTCCTGCTCTGCCGCCGGGCATCTCGACTCAACAGCCATTCCGCGCAATGGGCGTTACCAGGAGGTCGAATCGATGAAGGTGAGACGGTCGAAGAGGCTGCNCTNCGGGAACTGCATGAAGANCTCGGTNTTGAACTNGGNGCCGAGAGCGTTCTCGGGTTGCTTGACGATTATCCAACNCGGTCGGGTTATGTGATNACNCCGGTGGTGCTNTGGGGAGGNGCANACCCAGCGCTCNTNCCNTCACCTGACGANGTCAGAGCGGTNTACCGAATCGGGCTGCACGCNCTNTGTCGCGATGATTCGCCTCGCTATGTCGANATTCCAGANAGTGATCGCCCCGTTGTTCAGGTCCCGCTCGGNGGCGACCTCATTCATGCTCCAACCGGCGCAGTTCTGGTTCAATTCCGTTGGGTCGGCATTGAAGGCCGAGCAGCGGACGACGCGCGGGTTGATGAGATGGAACAGCCTGTATTCGCCTGGAAGTAGTGCGCTACCAATCGCCGTTGACGGTGACCTCGCCATGACGACGCCACTCGGCGCTACCTCGATCAAGCACGATCGCTGAACCTGTAGGAAGTTCGATGAGCGGTACGTCGGTAGCGAGGTGTTGCGCGCGCTGCAACTGTTCGGCCGCCCATGTTTCTGATTCCGTAAGGACTGCGAGGCCTTTGACGAGCCCGAGCCCGAAGGTAAACGCCCCTCCTCGCGGGTCTGTCATCGGGTCGCACATAGCCGAAGCACTCGCTCCAACTGCTGCAACCACGCCCCCTCGTTCGAGCACTCCGCAGACTGACGACCACAGTGGTGTGTCTTTGAGCGCAGTTCGCAGATGAATCGGTGAATCGCCAACAAGCCACACCATTTCAACGGCGTCGACTGCCGCCACAAGATCTGCATCGGATGACTGCGCTCGCGTCAAAGCCATCACCGGAACAATTTCGGCGCCGAGCCGTTCACCCCACTGGCGCGCCGACTCAATCAGTAACTGCGGTTGCTCAAACGCATCGGCCGTTGGAAGAACCGCTACAGGCCCCGTTCGACCACGCAGCAACTGTCGGTCAAGTTCATCATTGTTGACGAACGGACCACCACCAAACAGTGCCACCGTCCCTGCGTGCTGCTCAGTCATGACCTCATCGTAGGTGAATGCCTCACCCGCAGGTTCCAATTCTCTTGCGACCCGGATTGGTTTCGATCAACAACCCTCCGTAACGTGACGAGATGCCGCCACCCACCAACACGCGCATCAATGCGCTTAGGAGGCAGAGGCGAGAAGATGCTCGAACAAGGTGCTCAAGTGATGACTGATGCCAACGGAATTTCCTTTCCTAACGAGATCACTCCCGTAGAGCCCGAGCCATCGCAATGGGTGCTACCAGTCGACGGCCCAACTGACGACTCCGCACTTGTCGCCATAGGGGGAGACCTTGAACCCGGCACACTGTTGAACGCCTACCGCATCGGCCTGTTCCCTATGCCGGTACCGCGCCGAAGAATCGGCTGGGTTTCGCCCGATCCGCGCGGCGTCATTCCGCTCGACCAACTCGCGATCTCCCGGTCACTGCGCCGAAGCCTTCGCCGTTACACCGTGACTCGCAACCACGCCTTCAACGATGTCATCGTCAATTGTGCCGACCCACGTCGACCAAGCGGATGGATTGATCGCCCTGTAATTAACGCTTACAACAAACTCCACCTCACGGGCTGGGCCCATTCGTTCGAAGTGTGGGATGCCGACGAGCTCGTTGGTGGGCTCTACGGGGTGAGAATCAATCATTTCTTCGCCGGTGAATCAATGTTCCACCATGCAACGGACGCGTCAAAGGTCGCACTTGTTCATCTCGTCGACTGGCTCAACAACACCAGGGGACAGCTTCTCGATGTTCAGTGGACCACCGAGCATCTCGTCTCTCTCGGCGCCATCGACATCGCCCGAACCGACTACTTAGAACTGCTCAAAGATGCGGTTTCGCCGAACAGCCGCAAGAATGACGACGAAACGTCGCAATGAGGAGCCCCGAAATGCCAGATAAGCCATGGATGATGCGCACCTATTCAGGTCACTCGACCGCTCGCGCATCGAATGAGCTCTATCGGACCAATCTCGCAAAGGGCCAAACCGGACTCTCCATTGCCTTCGACCTTCCGACACAAACCGGTTTCGACCCTGATGCCGAACAGGCAAGAGGTGAGGTCGGAAAAGTTGGTGTCCCCGTCGCCCACCTTGGCCACATGCGAACGCTGCTCGACAGCATTCCGCCTGACCAGATGAATACCTCGATGACGATCAACGCCTCCGCTGCATGGCTTCTTGCGTTATATGTCGCAAATGCTGCTGAGCAGGGCGTTCCTTCGACAGAACTTCGTGGCACCACCCAAAACGACATTGTCAAGGAATATCTCTCCCGCGGCACGTACATTTTTCCTCCTGAGGCCTCCCGACGGCTGATCGTCGACATGATCGTGTGGTGCCGTGAACATGCACCGTCATGGAACCCCATGAATGTGTGCTCGTATCATCTCCAAGAGGCCGGCGCGACGCCCGTTCAAGAAATTGCGTACGCAATGGCGACAGCAATCGATGTCCTCGATGCCGTGAAGGCATCGGGTCGCATCACCGATGACGAATTCACCGGAGTGTTCGGATCGATCTCGTTTTTCGTGAACGCCGGAATCAAATTCATTGAAGAGATCTGCAAGCTGCGAGCAATGACCGATATGTGGGCCAACATCGGTAGAACCCGCTACGGGGTAACCGATGAAAAGGCGCTTCGCTTCCGATACGGCGTGCAAGTGAACTCACTCGGCCTCACCGAGTCGCAACCAGAAAACAACGTGCAGCGCATCGTGCTCGAAATGTTGGCCGTCACTCTTTCAAAGCACGCTCGCGCCCGATCTGTTCAGCTTCCTGCGTGGAACGAGGCCCTTGGCCTTCCAACACCTTGGGACCAACAGTGGTCACTTCGGATGCAGCAAGTNCTTGCCTTCGAAACCGACCTTCTCAACTACGACGACATCTTTGATGGCTCTCATGTCATTGAGCAACGCACCGCCGAACTTCGTGAAGCAGCAACGCAAGAGCTCAACGATGTTCTTGAGCTCGGTGGAGCATTCACCGCAATCGAAACGCTGAAATCACGTCTTGTCGGTTCGATGGCCGAGCGGACTCGCAGTATTTCCTCTGGTGAACAAACCGTTGTCGGCGTTAACTCATTTACAGAATCTGAACCCTCTCCCCTCGGTGGTTCAGAAGCGATTCTCCGCGTTGACCCCGCTGTCGAAACCGAAACCATCACAGACGTGGAGACCTGGCGCTATGAACGCGATCAGGCAGCAGTCGAACAAGCTCTCGGCGACCTCCGAAACGCAGCCCTCGATGGTGGGAACATCATGGAAGCCTCAATTGCGCTTGCAGTTGCCGGAGGAACCACCGGTGAATGGGGTCAGACCTTGCGAGATGTCTTTGGTGAGTACCGAGCCCCAACCGGAATCGGAGCGACAACTCGTTCCGATCACTCGCTGTCACAGGTGGCAGCAAAGGTTCGTGAAATGCCGGGCGGCCCGCCGCGATTACTCGTTGCCAAGCCCGGTCTCGACGGACACTCAAATGGAGCCGAGCAGATCGCAGTCGCAGCTCGAGATTCAGGAATGGAAGTCGTCTACGCAGGCATACGATCAACAATCGATCAAATTGCGTCGACAGCTCTCGATGAAGACCCTGACATCATCGGGTTGTCGATTCTCTCCGGCTCACACCTTGAACTCGTTCCAGAACTTGTGCAACGGGTTCGCTCACTCGGTGTTGACGCACCGATCATCGTTGGTGGCATCATTCCGGATGAGGACCAATCACGTCTCATCGACAACGGTGTCGCAGCGGTCTATACGCCGAAAGATTACGAACTAGCGGCAATCATGACCGACATCTCCGAGCTGACGTCTCAGCACCGGCTCAGCCAGAACTAACGGCCCGTTCGCTCTCCACCCACTCTGCAAGATGTGGAGACGACTCAAAGCTGGTGATCAGCGCATAACGAGGCGCACCACCCGTATGCACGACAACATGCCACAAACGCTGTGTATCAACGATGAAGCGTGCACCTTTTTGCAACGAAACCCGACGTTCTGTCGAGGGGTCAGGTAATCCATCTGCATCGTTATCCATCAGCAGCATGTAGCTGTCTGGACAATCGGTGAGCTCAACCCACGTACGAACAACCCAACCCTCACCTTCAGGATTGAAACGATTGTTGTCATCACGATGTAGCGACCTGATGGCGGTCTCTCGATCTTGAGGCTCCAACTTGATGACACGCACACGTCCAAAGTTTGCGCCAACCCCATCGACATAGCTTCTAAGTGTCGGTGCAACCTCTGCGTTAGATGTCCACAACGCATCTTTGTCGGTCTTGCCTTTATCCCAGAATCCTCGACAATCGAGCTCGCCATCGGCCGACGCAAGAGGAGCAAAATTGGTATCTCCGCCACTCTTCCAGTCCATGTAGTCGAGCCCCTCCCATTCTTCGACAGGGACATCAATCGGCATCGGAGAGAGATCGACAACCCCATCACGATCAAGAGCGCTCATGCGGTAGTGATCGGTGTGAAGCGGAATCTTGACGCTCCAATGTTCACTGTTGGGCCAGAAGCTCATGTCACTGAGTGTATGGAGTCATAACGCTCCTATGGGTGCACCACGGGTAACAGCGCTGCTAACCGGCGTTGGCAATCGTCGAGTCTGGAGGCAGTGTGACGATGACGAAGCCCTGGGGTATCTCAATGATCTCTCCGACTCGGATATCGCTCGCATTCTCAAGTTCATTGAGTTCAACGATCTGTTTCATTGGAACACCGAATCCTGCTGCGATCGCCGAGAGCGTGTCACCTGACCTCACTTCGTAGAAATAACGGTTGGTGTCTGGAATCGTTGTCGATGTTGTTGTCGTCGTCGATGTCTGGATGGGAGGCAATGGGTCGAGCGAAAGATCGTTGTTGCTGCACCCAGCCACGAGCACCATCGCAGTCGCCAACAACGCAAGGGCCATCTCTCGATGCTGAAGTGGTTTCGGCAAAAGTTTCCGCATGGGTATCACGTGTTCTCCGCTAAGAACTCTACGGCCATTGCGCTCTAGCCTCACCCAAGTGGAATCCCCCAGAACTTTTCCAGGTGCTGTCGCGCCTCAACGCCACTACCGAGTAGACGCCGATGGCGTCGGAATTGCCGTCAACGAATGGGGAGATGAACGCGATCCCGTTCTTGTCATGGTGCATGGGGGAGCCGATTTCTCTCGCACATTCGACGTCTTCGCTCCGCTCTTTGCAGCAGCCGGCTGGCGGGTTGTCGCATGGGACCACCGCGGCCACGGAGACAGCGATCACACACACCTGTATTCGTTCGAAGCTGATCTTCGTGACGCAACTCGTGTGCTCGATGCCGTTGCTCCACGACGGCCGGTTGCCGTACTCGGACACTCCAAGGGTGGCTCCATTCTCACATCGCTTGCCGAAGCACAACCATTTCGCTTTCGTTCCTTTATCAACCTCGATGGCATTCCGTATCGAAGGCCCGGTCCCGACCTACCTGAGTATCAACGCGCCGACGCCCTCAACACTGAAATCACCGGCTGGCTCGAGCATCGTCGTCGATCGGCAACCGGATCACGCAAACCCGGCACCATTGAAGAACTCGCACGTCGCCGAGCACAAATGAACCCTCGGCTTTCCACCGAATGGCTTGAATACCTCGTCACCGTCGGTGCTCGCGAAGATGCCGATGGCTGGCGCTGGAAACTCGACCCATCGATGAGGATGGGAGGCTTCGGCCCTTGGAAACCTGAATACGGTTTATTCCGCCTCGCCGGTCTCGGTGTGCCCTTTTTAGGGGTACTTGTTGGTGCTGATGAGCCAATGGGGTGGGGAACAAAACCTCATCAGGTTGAGAAATGGATGCCGAGAAACGGACGTCTCGAATACTTCGATGATCTCGGTCACTTCATCCACATTGAGCAGCCAAAAATGGTTGCCGATATGGCGCTCGAATTTCTTGGGGCTCCGGCATGAGCACCGTCACTCTCCAGCACAACCGCATTGAACTTGCCCTTCACCAACTCAGACCAGCAACCGGAGAAGGGCGCCCGCTGCTCCTTCTTCACGGTCTCGGAGAATGCTCTCCCACATCGGTTCCGCATGATGTCGAGAGTTGGCCAGGGAGTATCTGGGGGCTCGATTTCACTGGACATGGCGAATCGACAATCCCGGTGGGTGGTGGTTATTCGGCAGAGGTACTCCTCGGCGATGTCGATGCCGCCATCAATCACCTAGGAACTGTCACCTTGGTCGGTCGAGGGCTCGGGGGGTACGTTGCGTTGCTCGCAGCAGGCGCCCGCGTCGATGCAGTGCATGGGGCGGTGATTACTGATGGCCCCGGTCTCACAGGCGGTTCCTACGAATCGTCGGTGCCTCAAAGCGCTCGACTCATGGATCAAGGTCAAATCCCTGACCCCTACGCCCTCCATGAATTGAGCCGTGATGTCAGAGCAGCCGATTACGCACTTGATTTCGTGCAATACAGCGTCGCCAATTCTGATCTCGCTGAACCGGTCAATGTGTCGGCTCTCTATCGACCAACATGGTTAGCCGAGGTTGCAGCAGCCCCGGGTGTTGCATCACTGCCGCTGAGTGACGCGCTCAATCTCTACCGCTGAGCCGTTACGACGATCTGTTGGTGATGAACTCCGCAAGTTCGATGAGTGGCTGCTGTGCGGCCTCTGCGATCGCAGGAGACTCAATGGCCTGGATTGCGCTCGCAACATTCGAGGCGATGAGGGACTCGAGTTCATCGAGAGCTCCAACATCAACAATCGTTTGCTGAATATCGGCCACCTGCTCATCGGAAAGATCGATCGACCCGACCATCTCAAGAATCTTGGCTTGAGCAGTAGTTGCCGATGCGATCGCTCTCGCAAGAAGCGGGGTCGGTTTTCCCTCACGAAGATCACCGCCGACGGGTTTGCCAGTCATCGATGTGTCTCCGAATGCTCCCATGACGTCATCGCGCATCTGAAATGCATCTCCGAGCGGTAACCCGTATGCACTGAGTTTGCTCATGACCTCGTCGACGTCACTCGTGCCGGCAAGAAGCGCTCCGAGATGCAGTGGCCGTTCGACGGTGTATTTACCGCTCTTGTAGCGGCATATCCGATCGGCAAGTTCGATTCGCCGATCGCCTTGCACCGACCCGGTGATGTCGAGCAACTGACCGATGTTGAGTTCGATACGAAGCTCGTTCCACATCGCAAATGCCCGGGGGTGAGCATCGACGAGGTAACGGTCAGCGAGCACCGCAGCGATGTCGCCGACGAGTATCGCAATGCCTTCTCCAAACCGACGCGACTCGCCATCCCAACCTTGATCACTATGCGACCGCTCGAATCTGCGATGAGTGGTTTCGGCTCCACGGCGGGAATCCGCGTCATCGAGGACATCGTCGTGAAACAGCGCGGACGCGTGGGTGAGTTCGATCGCGGCTCCTGCCCCAACAACGCTCCCGTCAATGTCTTCGGCATGAGTGACGCCGCCACCTGCCGCAATGAAGCCCCAATGACAGAACGCCGGACGAAGCCGCTTCCCACCCGAGGAAACCAACCGATGTACCTCACTAACCGGGTCAACCAGTAGCGCGTCGAGAGCAGACCAACGCTCAATTTCTGCGGTGAGATCACGTTCAAGACGTTGACCGACCCGTTCACCAATAGCGAGCAGATGCGGTGGAGCTGATGTCATCAGTCGTCGTGAGCTGCCGGAAGACCCGCAACAATTTCATCGACTCGAATGCGGGCCGCACCGATCTGGTCACGGCATATCGCAATGAGTTCAGCGGCACGACTCACGCGCTCAGCGAGGCGATCAACATCTACGTCAACGGCTTCGAGCTCGTTCAAGATGTCGTCGAGCTCAGTCAGTGCATCTGCATAGCTCAATTCTTCTGCCATTTCACTGCTCCTCTGGAGTTGTTGCGGTCACCGTACTCGTCACCGTTCCGTCTGCCACTCGGGTGACAAGTTCGTCACCTTGAGACAGATCTGCGATCGACATCACCGGTCGACCATCTAGGGTGGTGGTCATTGTCCACCCTCGTTCAAGAAGGCGAGCAGGGTCGAGAAGAGCAAGTCGCCGCTCTCTCTCCATCATCGACATCTCGATTCTCTCCAACGTCACCGAGGTACGGGCAAGCCGATCTTGTCGTGATCGCAGCCGCTCAGCACTTCGTTCGATAGCAGAGTTGGTTCGGGTCACAACCCTGCTTGCCCGAGACTCCAGACGGTCGGCATGGCCAGCGAGCTCGAACGAGACTCGTTCAGCAATCGCAGTCCACCTCGATTCTGTGTCGTCGACGAATCGTTGCACTCGTTCGATCAGCCACCCTGCGCAGGCGGTCGGAGTTTTCAGCGCAGTATGGGCAACCTCATCGGCAATCGTCGTATCGATTTCATGACCAAGACCTGTAATCACCGGGAGAGGACACGTTGCGATAGCGCGGGCAATGCCCTCCGTGTCGAAGGCTGCAAGATCATTGCGCGCCCCTCCTCCTCTCATCACCGCAATGACATCGGCACCATGCTCAACCGCAGCAGAAATGCCTGCGATGACCATCTCTTCCGCCTGGTCACCTTGGACTCGGGCATCGAATGCAAGGAGGTGAAAACCAAATCCGCTTGACCCCAACTCGACCGTGAAGTCATGCCACGCTGCTGAACCAATGCTCGTTACAACTGCCACTCGCAACGGCACCGTCGGAATGCTGTGTTCNGCATTTNTTCGCAAGAGACCCTCGACNGTGAGTGCATTTCTCACACGATCTCTNCTTGCGGTGATGTCTCCCAGGGTGAATCGAGGGTCAAGATCAGAAATCTTCAAACTGAGGCGACCTGACGGCGCGTACACATCAAGCGTTCCGAACACCCTGACTTTCGTGCCATCTTGAAGTTCGAGTCGGTTTGACGCCAACATCGGGCGAAGGTTCCGNTTCACATTTGCGAACAACGCAACATTCACCATCGCCTTCTTGCCATCGATATNTTCAACNAANGANAAGTAGGTGTGCTGGCCTTGGTCTCGGTAGCCNCTNATCTCNCCCNTCACCCACACCCCGCCACCAAATCCGCTCTTCAGNTGAGCATTGATCGCGTCGGTGAGTTCACCAACGGTAAATGTGGGGCTGAGATCAGCGTCGGGCATCAGTACCAGGGTCGACTGATGTGCTGACGTGACGACAGTGGATTGCGGAGCCATGGACGGCTACCGAATCGCCATGCAGTGACCTGATCAGGAGCCTGGTTCGGCGCAACCGGGCGAGGCCAGAGCGCCTCGACTGCGGACACGATTGCTGCAGCTTCTTCATCGGTTGGGGCCGGACTGATCGACCGAAGNACTGGATCGCTCATAACGGCACGTTCCCATGTTTGCGCTGCGGCAAGTCTTCGCGCTTCGACTCCAGCACCCGNAGAGCCGCAACAACCTTCTGGCGAGTTTCTGACGGTGTGATGACATCGTCGACGAAACCACGCTCAGCGGCAGCGTACGGGTTTGCGTATCGCTCGGTGTACTGCTCGACAAGTTCGGCCCGGCGGGCAACGGGGTCTTGAGCTTGTTGAAGTTCACGTCGATAAATGATCTCAACCGCTCCCTGCGGACCCATCACCGCAAGCTCGGCTGAAGGCCATGCAAACGCAAGGTCAGCGCCAACCGACTTCGAGTTCATCACGACATACGCTCCGCCGTACGCCTTACGGGTGATGATCTGGATTCGAGGAACGGTCGCTTCGCAGAACGCATATAGCAACTTGGCGCCGTGGCGAATAATGCCTTCATGCTCTTGGTCGACACCGGGAAGGAACCCGGGCACATCGACAAAGACGAGTAGCGGGATGTTGAACGCGTCGCATGTGCGCACGAATCGTGCCGCTTTCTCTGACGACTCAATGTCAAGCACGCCGGCGAACACCATCGGCTGGTTGCCGACAATGCCGACCGTCTTGCCGTCGACACGAGCAAAACCACAGATGATCGANTTCGCCCAGTGCGGGAAGTACTCCATGAATTCGCCGTCGTCGACGACCGATGCGATGACCTGTGCCATGTCATAGGGCATGCTCGGACTGTCAGGGAGGATCGAGTCGAGTTCTGGGCACAGGCGTTCAGGATCATCTGTCGACTCAATCACCGGCGGATTTTCAAGGTTGTTCTGTGGGAGCAACGACAGCAAATAGCGAACTTCGTCGAGACATGATTTCTCGTCGTCGGTGACGAAGGTNGCAACNCCAGATTTGGAGGCGTGAGCCATCGCTCCACCGAGNGCTTCAAGGGTGACATCTTCACCGGTCACCGTCTTCACCACATCTGGTCCGGTGATGAACATGTGTGATGATTCGCGAACCATGAAGATGAAGTCGGTCATCGCTGGCGAGTACACCGCACCACCTGCGCACGGGCCGAGGATCACAGAAATCTGGGGGACGATGCCCGACGACATGACGTTTCGGCGGAAAATGCCTCCATATGACGCAAGGCTGACCACACCCTCTTGAATTCGGGCACCCGCTCCATCATTCAGACCGATCATTGGAGCACCGGTCGATAGGGCAAGGTCCATCACCTTGTGAATCTTCTCTGCGAACACCTCGCCGAGTGCACCTCCAAAGACGGTGAAGTCTTGGCTGAAAACGAACACTTTTCGGCCATCAACCGTTCCCCAGCCCGTGATCACTCCGTCGGTGTAGGGCTGCTCTTCAAGACCTGACTCATGGGCGCGGTGGCGGGCCAACATGTCAAGCTCGTGAAAGCTGCCGGGGTCGAGCAAGTAGTCGATGCGCTCACGGGCCAGCATTTTGCCTTTTGCGTGCTGACGCTCAACCGATCGCTCAGATCCGGCATTGCGGGCGGCCTCCTTACGGTTGAGGAGGTCATCGAGGCGTTCTTTCATTGTTGACACAGCGAAGACGCTAATCGACAGTGACCACAGATGCTGTGGTCGCCTGCGTGACATCGGTCGTCGTTGTTTCCACAACCGTTGTCTCAGAGGGCACGATTGACGTGCCGATCACGAGAGTTGTCGTCGTCGTTGGTACCACTCCATCTTCACCAACAATGGCGAGCGGGCTTGATACGACAGCCGACAGACCCGACTCGAACACTGCTGAGAGCGTGACCGTCCAGTTCCCGGTCACGTCGAACGGAAGTCCGTCGGCCGCGCTCAGTCGAGCGATACCCGTGCCCGTCAGCGGGATATCTTGAATCGTTCCTCGGCCGTAGCTGCCAACTTCGGGATCGAACTCGAGCCGGAGCCCAACGATGGTGGCGGGCGCTGTTAACACCTCAACCTCGAGCGCATTGAGCCCCATTGCCCCAGGATCAAGCGATACCTCCGCGCTGAACCCTGCCGCCTCATCAGCGAGAGGCAGCACAAGTGCGTACTCTCGCTCTGGGATGAGCGACACTTTCGGGGGGTTAATGGCGAGCAGCCAACCGCTGAACATCAACACGATGACGCCGACCGTGGCTTCGGTTGCGAACACCCTCCGAAGACGCATCGCACTCCGGCGGGTGAGTTGGTCAACGCGTCCGAGCCGCATTCGAACCATCGCTCGGGCTTTTACGGCGACAAACAGCATGACGCTGACCGCCAAGAGTTTGAGAATGAGTACCCGTCCGTGAGAACTGGTGAACAGCGCGTCGCCGTCGAGCCGCATCGTTTCTGCGACACCTGAGATGATCACCACGAGAATCGCTGGCGCAGAGACTCGTGAATACGCCTTCACAGCATGAACGAGGTCGTTCTCACCAGGACCGGCGAGCACCGCTCGACCGACAAAGATCACACCGCCCAGCCAAATCGCCACCGCCATCACGTGGAGGATCATCACGATGAGTCCGATGAGAGCGAGATTGCCGCTGACGCGACCAAACGCCAGCGTGACCACTGCAACCGTCGGAGCCGCAATCGCAAGTGGTCGGGACACGTCGTCGAGGACCGCCTCCGGTCGATAGGCCACCCACCAGCAGGCGATGACCGCGACCAGCCGAATAATGGCTGCGGCACCGGTCCAACCCTCGGTGAATGTGTCAGCGAAACTGAACGGGTTGAGTGACGCGGTGAACGACGTGCCGGTCAATGACGATGTCAACGCTGCGGTGTGCAGATACGTACCGGCGAGCGCAAGCATCCATACCTTCAACGTAAACCGTTGAGTGAGTTCGTAGAGCGGTCCTTCGGGCCAACCAAACGAAATGAGAGCGACGGCGCCAAACAAAATCATGATGCCGTACGTTGAGATGACGCCGCCCAACCACACCGAACCGCCCGTCGACCCGACCGCCTCGACGTCGTCACCTATCGAGGNCGCAGTTGCACCAGATGCGGCGGTAGGAATCGTTGAACCCGTTGATTCTGATGAAGCTGTTGGCGTATCAGCAGACACGGAGAACGCAATGAGACCTGTTGCAATTGCTTGATCGAGATCATCTCGGAGTAACCACGTAATCGTGCAAGCCCCTCTCGGGAACGGGCTCAACACTTCAACGGTGAAAGTGACATCGTCGTCTCCGAGCAGCGGAATTCCCGTGCTCTGGGGCTGGGCCGGCGTGCCGCAACCCACGGCAACGGTGAACGCCTCATCAGATCCCACCGGCTGCTGGAATGTGAACGTCATGATCGCCGGTGACGTCCCAAGCGTCGCACCATCTGAAGGACTTGAACCTGCGAGCGAGTTGTCGCTTGTTTGCGCGTGTGCAGCCATAGGCAGTGCTGCAACAATGGCAACCGCCACGCCAATGAGCGCAAAAATTCTTCGTAAGAGCCCACGCGAATCCGCGGAGCGATGAAGAGCGAAGTCCACGTCCCAACGGTAGTCATCGCACCTCTCTTACCGCTGTCATCCCCTGCGGGTAGTGTGGCCTCACATGGCTACACAGTCGCTCTACCGCCGATATCGGCCTCGACGCTTTGATGAGTTGCGCGGCCAAGAACACATCGTGCGCGCGCTCAGNGAGGCGGTGAAGGCTGGAAGGGAAGGTCAGGCGTATTTGTTCTCGGGGCCGCGTGGAACCGGTAAGACCACGACCGCTCGAATACTCGCCAAAGTGCTGAACTGCACAAACCCTTCAGATGGGGAACCGTGCTGCGAGTGTGATTCGTGTGTTGCGGTCGAGCAGGGCAACAGTTACGACGTTTTTGAACTCGACGCAGCTTCGAACAACTCTGTGGAAGACATTCGAAGCCTTATCGACAAAGTGTCGCTAGGTACTCCTGGCCGCCACAAGGTGTACATCCTCGACGAGGTTCATATGTTGAGCGCCGGGGCGTCAGCTGCGTTGCTGAAGGTGCTCGAAGAACCNCCCGAGCACGTCGTTTTCGTACTTGCGACAACAGATCCGCAGAAGCTGAAAGACACCATTCGGTCTCGAACTCAGCANCTNCAATTTCACCTTCTTCCCAGCGACACCCTCGCTGAACACATCAAGTGGGTTGCGGAAGATGCCGGTTTCGCGCTTGATGACCACATCATTGATGCGGCCCTCGCAAAAGGTGGAGGGTCAGCACGCGACACGTTGTCGGCACTTGAACTTCTTGCGGCGGGCGGAAGTGACGTCGACGACTCTGTTGACCTCTCGGAGTTCATTCGCAGTCTCGTCGACGCGGATACCGGCATTGCGCTCAGTGCAACCGCCCACGCAATTTCAAATGGTCACGATCCTCGCACGCTGTGCGAAGAACTCTTGCGCCACCTGAGNGATCTGTTCTTGTCGGTGATGTCNCCTGAAATGGTCTCNATACGTCACGATCNTCTCGATGATCTTGCCGCGACTGCTCAAGAGCTTGGCACTGCGTCGATCGTTCGGGCGATGGANCGCCTCGGCTCAGCACTGGTCGAAATGCGTTTTGCTCCCGACCCGCGAATCATGTTTGAGATCGCACTTGTGCAATTGACACGCGATGGCGGTGCAGATGACCAATCGGCGTTGCTCGCCAGGCTTGAACGTCTTGAGCGCACAGTCGCAGAAGGCGGTTCACCACAACCAAAAGAGCCTCCGCGCAGTAGTTCAACCGGCAAAGCCATCATCGGTGGTCGTGCTCGGCGGCCTGACCCGAGCGGCTCAATTCCTCGACCTGCAGCCGAACCTGTCACCACTGACTCGCCTGCTTCGGCACCCGAACCGGCACCACCGGTTGCGCCGGAACAAGACGATCAGCAGCCGGCAACAACCGCTCCGCCGGCAGCAGCCGAAGTACGTGAGCAATCCCCTCCTGGCNTTANCTCGTCCGAACATGATGCGCACTCGGTGGCCCTCGTGTGGTCTGACAGNGTGCGGTCATCTCTCAGCGGTATGACTCGGGCACTCTTCGCTCCGGCATCTGTCGGCGCGGTCTCGAGTTCTGAAAATGGATTGTCAGTAGAACTGTTGCTTCCGAGTCAGGTGCACGCTCAAAAGTGTGAGGCTCATCGAGATGCCGTCCAGCAGCAACTTGCACAATCGCTTGGCGTCGTCGTCGGACTCGCGCTCAACGTTGAAGGTTCAACGGCAGTCACACAATCACCGGGTACGACCGAGATTGTCGAAGAGCCGATCGACCCGAACGACATCGTCGACGCACCAACCACACCGCAGCGGAGCCCCGAGGAAGAGATCGCTGACATCTTTCCCGGCACCCGACTCATCACAACGACTGACGACTGACGATGGCTGCGGTTCACACACCTCCGGTGCAGACCCTTATCGATGAACTGGGTCGCCTGCCGGGCATCGGTCCAAAGTCTGCACAGCGCATCGCATTTCACCTGCTCAAAATTCCCGAGGTTGATGCCTATCGACTGGCTGACGCCATCCGCGAGGCAAAGGCGCGAGTGCAGTTCTGCGAGCGCTGCTTCAATGTTGCGGAGTCGTCGCTATGCCCCATCTGTACCGATGAGCGACGCGACGGCACGACCCTGTGCGTCGTCGAAGAATCCCGCGACATCATTGCGATTGAGCGAACAGGCGAATTCAAAGGTCGATACCACGTGCTCCTTGGCGCGATGAATCCTCTTGAAGGCATTGGGCCAGACCAGCTCAAGATTCGGGAACTTCTCGCACGGCTTGGCCCCGAGCAGGTCACAGAGGTTGTCATCTGTACAAACCCGAATACCGAGGGAGAGGTCACCGCCATGTACCTCGCCCGCATGCTGTCACCGCTCGGCATCACCGTGTCTCGACTTGCAAGTGGTCTCCCCGTCGGCGGAGATCTTGAATATGCCGACGAACTCACCTTGGGGCGAGCATTCGAAGGCCGCACCCGCTTTACCGAGTCGAACTAGCGCGGCAAAAGAATCGATCGGCTTTTTGAAGCGAGGGCCTTCCGTCTCGTCAGACTTTGATGATGAGCGCGTCGCCCTGGCCACCACCACCACAGAGTGCGGCCGCTCCATACCCTCCACCTCGCCGACGAAGTTCGTGGGCGAGGGTCAAGGCAAGTCGATTACCACTCATGCCGATCGGGTGACCCACGGCAATTGCCCCGCCATTGACGTTCACGATCTCATCGCTCACTCCGAGATCGTTCATCGACGCGATGCCCACGGCAGCAAACGCTTCGTTTAACTCGAACAACGAAATGTCATCGAGAGAAAGATCGGTCTTCGCAAGAGCTGCTCTAATCGCATTCGCCGGCTGGAGGAGGAGCGAGGGGTTGTCGGGGCCTGCCACCATTCCGTACGAGACATACTCTGCGAGTGGTTCCACCCCCCGATCGGCTGCGGCGCGCGGTGACATCATCACCACTGCTGATGCTCCATCGGAAATCTGAGAGGCGTTACCGGCGGTGACTGTGCCTTCTCCTCCGAACGCTCCACGGAGCCCGGCCAAACTTTGCTCGGTGGTGTCGGCCCTAATTCCCTCATCTTCTGAAACGGTGATTGCGTCCCCTCGTCGCTGAGGCACTTCAACCGGAATAATTTCATCGGCGAGCCGACCGTTCTTCGTTGCGTCTGCTGCTCGTTCATGCGACGCAGCAGCAATGCGATCTTGTTCAGCTCGAGCAATTGAACCGTCTGCATATTGCTCGGTTCCGGTACCCATCAAACACGCATCAAATGCACACCACAGACCGTCTTTGATGATTGCGTCCTCAAGTTCGGTGTTGCCGTAGCGATACCCGCCTCGAGCTCCTGCCAAGAGGTGCGGAGCATTCGTCATCGATTCCATTCCGCCCGCAACCACAATGTCGGCGTCGCCGCTCATGATCATCTGGTGGGCCAGATAGATGGCGTTAAGGCCAGAGAGGCACACCTTGTTCACGTTGACCGATGGCACACCCATGGGGATTCCTGCGCCCGCCGCCGCTTGGCGCGCCGGCACCTGGCCTTGACCTGCCATCAACACCTGACCCATCACAACATGGTCAACTTCAGCCGGGTCGACACCCGCTCGTTGTAACGCACCAGCAATCGCAACTGAGCCGAGTTGGGCAGCCGACATTGTCGAGAACGCACCACTCATTTTGCCGATTGGTGTGCGTGCTCCTGCAACGATGTGTGAAGAGGTCATGCCGCAAACCGTACTGCGCGCCTCGTCCACTTTGGAAGGTGGAGTTACCCGCGGGTAAGTTTCCGATATGTCAACCCCCAATTCTGAATCCCTCGCCATCCAGCAGGCCATTCTCGAAGGCGCGTCCGGCGAAGACATTGCGGCGCTCCCCCTTCCGGAGTCATATCGAGCAGCGTTCGTGAAGCGCGATGACGTCGGGATGTTCGAAGGCCTTGCTTCAGAAGATAAGGATCCTCGAGAATCTCTTCACATCGGCGAAGTTGCCATGCCTGAACTCGCGCCTGACGAGGTGTACATCGCCGTCATGGCCTCATCGATCAACTTCAACACGGTGTGGACATCCATTTTTGAGCCGCTTCCCACATTCGGCTTTCTCGANCGTCTCGCTCGCGAATCTGAGTGGGCATCNCGACATAAGCGCGACGAGCACATCATTGGTTCTGACGCCTCCGCTGTCGTCCTTCGCGTTGGGTCNGCGGTTCGNAACTGGAAGCCCGGAGACCNAGTGACCGTCCACTGCAACCANGTNGACGACCAAGACCCCACGGCGCACGATGACTCNATGCTCGCAACNAACCANCGCATCTGGGGATTCGAGACNAACTTTGGTGGCCTCGCNGATATCTCGGTGGTCAAAGCCAATCAGTTGATGCCAAAGCCCACCCANCTGACATGGGAAGAGGCTGCAGTCAANGGGCTCTGCAATTCAACGAGTTACCGCATGCTGGTNAGCGACAANGGCGCTCGAATGAANCAAGGNGATTCGGTGCTNATCTGGGGNGCAACCGGTGGTATCGGCGGTTACGGCGTGCAATACGTTCTGAANGGCGGCGGAACACCTATCGGCGTGGTCTCATCACCTGAGCGGGCAGCACTGCTCAACGACCTTGGCTGTGAAGCCGTTATCGACCGTCGCGCTGAGGGGTATTCGTTCTGGAAAGACGATCACAATCAAGATGAGTCGGAATGGCGCCGGTTCGGTGGAAAGATCCGCGAACTCATCGGCGAAGACCCTGACATCGTCTTCGAACACCCTGGGCGCTCAACGATGGGGGCCTCAATCTTTGCCGTTCGACGTGGAGGAACAGTGGTCACATGTGCAGCAACATCGGGCTACATGGTCGAGTTTGATAACCGCCACTTCTGGATGAAGTTGAAGCAGCTNATGTCGTCTCACTTCGCCAATTACGCCGAATCGTGGGCTGCGAACCGCCTCATCGACCAAGGCCGCATCCAACCGCTGTTGAGCAAGGTGTACACCCTTGATGAAACCGGCGAAGCAGCTCGCGCGGTTCATCGAAATGAGATCGAAGGGAAGGCCGGAGTGCTCTGCCTCGCCCCTTCGGAGGGCCTCGGAATCGACGATCCTGAGAAGCGTGATCGCATCGGAGAACACAAGATCACGACCTTCAGGCGTCACGCCGGCTGACTTCTCAGGCAAACTGTTCATATGTTGCTTACAGAAATTGACCACGTTGCCATCGCCGTTCGAGATCTTGAGGCGGCAATCGACTACTACGAGCGGGCATTTGGTGCCACCGTCGACCATCGTGAGATCGTTGAATCTGACGGTGTTGAGGAAGCGTTGCTGAAGGTTGCTGAAAGCTACGTGCAATTACTGACTCCCACGCGAGACGATTCACCCGTTGCGAAGGCGATCGAAAAGCGTGGCGAGGGTCTTCACCACATCGGGTACCGGGTGAGCGATTGCGCTGCTGCTCTTGAGGCAATGGTTGCCGCCGGGGCAACGCCAATCGACTCAGCGCCCCGACCTGGTAGNCGTGGCACCACCGTTGCCTTCATGCATCCGAAAGGCAGTTTCGGAACCCTGATCGAACTCGTCCAAGAGTAACGAAGACGATGTCAAACGTTCCCGCAGCAGTGCTGTGGGATATGGACGGGACACTCGTTGATACCGAGCGGTATTGGTTCGCTGCTGAGCATCAGCTCGTCGAATCATTTGGAAACACCTGGTCAGAAGAGCACGCCCATGCAGTGGTGGGTTTTGACCTTCTTGATACGGCCGCTTACATCATTGAGCACGGGGGCGTCGACCTTGCACCGAGAGACGTTGTTGAGTACCTGCTCGATGCTGTCATCACCTCATGTCGGCAGCGTCTGCCATGGCGACCGGGAGCGCGAGAACTTCTCGACGAACTTCACTCCCTCGGTATTCCTTGTGCGCTTGTCACCATGTCGTGGCGACGCTTCGCCGAAGCTGTCCTCGAACACCTTCCTCAACCATCGTTTGAGGTGACGGTGTTTGGTGATGAAGTGGCGCACGGCAAACCGCACCCTGAGCCGTATCTGCGAGCAGCTTCCCTTCTCAATGTTGAGCCCTCGACATGTGTCGCTATCGAAGACTCTCCGACAGGGGTGGCATCCGCTCACGCAGCTGGATGCCAAGTCATCGGTGTGCCGAATATGAAACCGCTTGAGCACATCGACGGAGTTCGCATCGTTTCGTCACTCACCGAGATNGACGCCGCCACGTTATGGACAACGTAGACACCACCACGTTGCGGTCCGCAAGGCGCTCGCAAGTCTTACTTGCGTCACTTCTTGCCGTGTGTGTTGGGGTGATCGGGTTTGCCATCTGGTCTGGCGCATCAGATGACACCAGCCCTACCGTCTCGTCAGCACCGCAACCCCCTGCCGCAGTGACGATCGATGGATGGACGCCGTACTGGGTTCTTGATCGAATCTTGCAGCAACCCGATTCNGGTGATTCACGNCTNCGCAACCTCAGAGAGGTATCGCCGTTCTGGTTTTCTGTGAACGGGTTCGATTCGATCGANCCAGATACCTTCGCTCCAAACGACCTCNCNCAGACCTACNTCGATCGTCTTCGCAATTCCGATGTCGCAATCGTGCCGTCGTTACTCGANCGGATGGACGCCGGCCAGATGGCAACCGTGCTCTCCGACCCGATCGTTCGAGCAGCNCATGTCGATGCGATTCGACAGTTTGCNGACGANCTTGANGTCGATGGGATCGANATCGACTACGAGCAGTTCGCATTNGCNGATAGCCCATCGACATGGTCANCGACGCGGCCGAACTGGGTTGCGTTCATCACAGAACTTTCTGAGGTGCTGCANGACGNCGGCCGCACACTGTCGGTCAGCATTCCAGCCGTGTACGACGAAAGCGNCACCGGAGACCCNGGCTATTGGGTNTACGACCACGGTGCGATCGCCGAACACGTCGATGGGCTTCGCATCATGGCCTACGACTACTCGGTGGCAGAACCCGGCCCAATCGCTCCACTCGACTGGGTTCAACAGGTCATCGATGGCGTGTTGCTCGCGGTGCCACCCGAGTTTCACGATCGTGTCGTTCTTGGAATTCCGTCGTATGGCTATAACTGGCCGACCACCGTCGTTGGTGACTGTCCAGCAGATGCCCCAGGTCGCACCAGCATCAACCCGGGCACCCTCGACGAGCTCATTGCTCTTCGCAATATCGAACCCGTCGCCGATGCCTTGACCGGTGAATGGTCTGCCACCTACGAACTCGAAATTGATGATGGCGTCTCGAGTTGTGTACAAACACGACAGTTGCATTGGGTTGATGCTGATGGTGTCGCACTCCGAGTCGAGATGGCTCGGCGTGCTGGAATACGAGGTGTGGCGTTGTGGGCATTGGGATACGGAGATGATGACGTGTGGAATGCTCTCGTCTCATCAGCAACAAAGGATCTCGCTCCATGACCACTGACGTTCCTATCGACGCGGACGAGGTTCACTCCCTTGCAACAACCGTCGTTCACGACGGGCTCATCGATGCCACCATCCGAGGACATCGGCCCGGAGCGACCACCTCTCTTCAACGAGTTCGTATGCGACCCGTGTCGATCGGCGACGCCGACGTCATCCAATTTGAAGAGTTTGACGGCACCAACACACAGGTCGTCAACCTCGANATTGAGGCAGCGACCGAACGCATTGTTCATCTTTTTGGTTCGGGGATGAAAACCGCGTTCNTTCGAACGACCACCGGTGATCTNCAAGTCACCATCTCGCGTCGCGGCAAGGTGCAACAGGTGAGGCACGCAGCCTCTCGACAACTGTCGACCACCCAGCATGACCGTCAAAAGCAGCATCTCATCGCTGAATCGACACCGTTTCTTCGTCACGTCGGGATCTCAACCGACAACGGCACGGTACGACCGAACGCTCGAGACAAATTCCGGCAGGTTCAACAGTTCGTCGGGATTCTCGACCACCTTGTCGCCGATCACGATCACGCCACTCCACTCCGGATCGTTGACCTTGGGTGCGGATCTGGAGTGCTCACATTGGCAGCTCACCACCATCTGATGGCTTCAGGAGTGAACGTTCATACCATTGGGGTTGACCTCAAAGGTGAGCTCATGGCCCAACTCAACAGCACGGTCGAGCAACTCGGATGGTCAACGATCGAATTCGTGACGGGAGCAATCTCCCAGTGGCAGCCCGAGCCTGATGCCCAACCAGATCTCGTGATTGCGCTCCATGCCTGTGATACCGCTACCGATGATGCAATCGCTCAAGCGGTTGCATGGAAGAGCTCACATCTGCTCGTCGCTCCGTGTTGTCAACATGATCTTCAGCGCCAAATCGATCGATCGCACATTCCTCCTGGGTTTGAGTCACTCGTTCGCCACGGCATCGTTCGCGAACGTCTCGGTGACCTCTTGACCGACACATTTCGAGCCGATGTCCTCGCTGCTCTCGGTTGGCGCACCGATGTCATCGAGTTCGTCGACAATCAACACACTGCAAAAAACATCATGATTCGGGCCTCGCAAACAGGTGAACTCGATGAGCCGGCGCGGACGCGTGCGTTACAACTGGCGGCGGAGTGGTCGGTTCAACCAGCGCTCATACATCTGCTGGCGGATCGATCAACGACGTAACGAGCTCGGCGAGTGCAAGCGCCCCAACTTCGCCACCCCAGCGCCCTCGAATGAGGCCGCTTTCGTCGATGAGCACCATGAACGGGAATCCGGTCACCCCAAAGGCCTCGGCCGCGATGAACGTTGAACGATCGGCATCGTAGGCATCGGCAATGACGTCGTAGGTCCAATCTTTCTCCGCAAGCCAACGTTGTGGAGGAAAGTTCGGCCGTTGAGGAGCCACCGCAGTACTCACCCCGACAACACGAAGCCCAAACGGCCATGCCTCCGCATCTCGAATCCGGTTGATTTCTGGAATCTCGTTATTGCAATGAGGGCACCAATGAGCCAAAAACACAATGAGTGTTGCCACCCCATCGGTGGGACGAACCGCAACAACGTCTCCGTCAAAGTTTTCGCCGGTCAACGAAGGAATTGGCATTCCCACAGATTCATCAGCGTGGGGGTCAACGAGAGCGGGAAGAAATTCTCCTTCAATGATGACCTGTCGAACCTGATCTTCAAATTCTTCAGGAAATTCGACCGGTTCCGGTTGTGCATCGTCTTCGACTCTCGGCGCGGTCGTTGACGGTTCGCGCTCGTCTTCTTCGGCGGCCTGTTCAGTTAGGGGCGTCGTCGTTGATGGCGGGCTTGATTCAAAGCGCACGACGACATCTGCTGAACATGCCACTGCGCACGCAACCGCGAAGAACGCGGCAATCGCTGTCCTCACTCGTCGACCGGCTCCGGAATCGCATTCACCACGATGAGAGCGAGGAAGCCGATTAATGCCATGCCAGCGAGGGTGAGAAACCCGAATGAGCGGAACCAGATATCGGTACACGATGGCCCGGTCGCTGAGCACGAACCGGTATCGAGGCCCGGCCGCCACTCGATGAGGTAGTGCCATCCCGAAATGCAGGCTCCAATCGCAGCCATCGGCAGAACATAGAAGCGGGCCCCAGCATCGCGTCGAATGAATGCCACAAGACCAATCAGTGCAATCGGGTACATCGCAATTCGCTGAAACCAGCAAAACCGACATGGGATGTAGTTGGCTACTTCAGAGAAGTACAGCGAACCGAGCATTGCGCCGCCCGCAACACACAGCGTGATCGTTGACCGAAATTCTCTGACTGCTCCAAGAACACGTTCTTGACCTGTGATCCAACTCACGGCAATGACGAGCGTTGCAATTCCAACAATGACGGCAAGGGTTGCCGACAAGGTTTCCACCATGTCGGTGATCTCATACTTGGTTAGTGCTACGACTCCCACCGCTATAGTTTGCCGGTTTCATCAGGCACGTGCAGTTTCTAGCGGGTAAGGTTCGAAACATGCTCGAGTTCACATCGGTCAGTGTGTCGTCATACAAGGCGTCGAATCTCTCAGATGAACTTCAACGGCTGTCGGGTGAAGGATGGACGGTGGTCTCCATCGTCAACGCTGGCTCCGACATCGTCGCCTATCTTTCACGGCAAGCTTCTGGTGCACCGCAAGAACATGCGGCTGCGCCCGCGGCTGAGCAACCAGCCCAAGAAGGCGGGGTTGGCTGGGGAATGCAATCAAATGCATCCGAGACAACGGTGAGCAACGAACCTTCCTCGGCTGCGTCCTCAGCGGCAGCGCCTGCAGGCTGGTACGCCGACCCCTCAGGTCGATTTGAGCTCCGCTACTGGAACGGAGACAAATGGACCGAGCACGTGTCGCGGGCGGGACAGCAATCGACCGACCCTCCCGTCGCCTAACCCGTGCGCGCAACATCTCTCGGTCATGCCGGAATCCTCATCGAGTGTGAGGCCGGGTCGATTCTCTGCGACCCGTGGTTTGAACCAGCGTTCCTCGGTTCATGGTTTGTCTTCCCCCGAAACGACCAACTCGATGCTGAACTACTTCATCGCATCGAACATGCTGATTATCTCTATGTGTCGCACCTACACGGTGACCACCACGACGCGCACTGGCTTGCGTCACACTTGAGGCGAGATATCCCAATTCTCCTTCCGGACTATCCGACATCTGAACAACAACGCGAGTTCGAACGACTCGGCTTTTCAAAATTCATCCACACTGTTGATGGTGAGGAGCAGGTGCTACGTGACGGTCTCTCCGTTGCGATTCACGTAGAGACCTCGATTACCGACGGCCCAGGTGGTGACTCCGCAATCATGGTGAGCGACGGCGTTCATCGAATCGTCAATCAGAACGACTGCCGAACGCACGATCTTGCGGCTCTTCGTTCGCACGGCCCCGTCGACCTGCACTGGCTGCAATATTCGGGAGCTATTTGGTACCCAATGGTGTACGAACTAGCCGAGGGAGAAATGGCAGATCTCTGTCGGGCAAAGGTGGAAAGCCAGGGCAACCGAGCAATTAAATACGTCGACGCACTCGATGCCCGAGCTGTCATCCCTAGTGCGGGCCCACCGGTATTTCTCGATGATGACCTATTCGGGCTCAACATGATCTCTGGTGACGAAGCGAGCATCTTCCCAGATCAGCGATGGTTCCTTGACCAGTTGGCGGCGGCCGGCAAGAACGGTGTCCTCGCAATTCCCGGAACGGTGGTATCGGTGACACCAACCGACATCGCAGTTGATCACCCCATGTCGAGTGAAGAGGTCGACAAGATCTTCACCGACAAGTTGTCATACCTTCAGCACTACCGCTCAGACTGGCAGCAGTGGATAGACGACACCCGTGCCTCATGGAAGCGCGAACCCACTGATCTCGTCGCTCGACTCGCTGCATGGTGGGAACCACTCATGCAGAAAGCGCCAACCGTCTGCAATCTCATTGGCGATCCAATCCTCATCGAAGCCAAACATACTGACGGGTCAGTGCTTGAGATCTTCGTCGATGTTGCCCAACGAAAAGTCGTAGATGGCAGCACTGTCGACTACACCGAATCGCCCCCGGGATTCCGATTCACATTTCCACGAGATCTTCTCGAACTCACCGTTGACTCTGGCGCGGTCGACTGGTCAAATTCGCTTCTGCTGTCATGTCGATTCACCGCCTGGCGTCGGGGACAGTACAACGAGAACGTCTACAACTTTTTGAAGTCGCTCTCTGTAGAGCGAATCACTCGAACCGAAGCTGAAGCACGAGCGAAGGTTGCCGCTTCTTCGTCTGAGGACATTCCTGAAACNGATGTCGAGGTCGGGAATTTCATNGTCCAACGCCGGTGNCCCCACCGAAATGCAGATTTCTCAGTCTTNGGAGAAATTGACGGCGATGATCTGGTCTGCACTCTCCATGGGTGGAGATTTGACACCGCTACTGGGCAGTGTCGAACCAGCAATGATCATCCAGTTCGGATCAAACCTCGGGAAATCTGAGTCGTTCACCGAAGATGGCGACACTCTGTCGTAGTGGCACCAGGTCTCGACGGTGTCGACGTTCAGCTTCGTCGACCGCCTCAACAACTTGCTGCCGTGCATGTTCGAGTTCATTCCTGAGTCGCTCGACTTCAGCCTCAAGCTCCATCACCCGACGGATGCCTTCAAGATTCATTCCCGCATCGACGAGTTCTGANATGCGACGCAACAACTCNATGTCATCGTCGCTGTACCGTCGATTGCCGCCATCGGTACGAGCAGGTTGGACAAGACCGCGTCGCTCATANATGCGNAGAGTTTGCGGATGCATGCCGGCAAGTTCAGCNGCCACCGAAATGACGTAGACCGCTTGCTGTGAAGTTCTCATATTCATGATGCACTCTCATCGTAGATCGTCTGGGCTCTCGGGTTTTCGGCGAGCACTGTTGAGAGGTGTTCGACCGTTTTGCGCTGCTCGTCGGTGAGATCGGTGGGAATATTAACCACGACGCGAACAATGAGATCGCCGCCCGTCACCGCTCCTCGTTTCGTCACCTGAATACCACGACCGCTCACTCGGTGCCGTGACCCGCTTTGTGTGCCTGGTTGCAATCTCAGACGAACAGACTCGCCTTCAAGGGTTGGCACATCGACCTCAGATCCAAGTGCGAGTTCAGAGAACGTCACCGGGAGCGTGACCTCGAGATTGACTCCCTGACGGGTGAATCGTTCGTGTGGCTGAACCGCAACCTCAACGAGAAGATCACCTGCCGGTCCTCCATTTCGACCTGGGCCTCCTCTTCCCTTCAAACGAATGGTTTGGCCGTCGTTCACCCCAGAAGGAATGCGCACCTGCACCGTTCGGTGACCAACCGTTGCGCCAATTCCTCCACAGATTCCACATGGATTATCAATGATGCGACCATGCCCATTACAGGCCCTGCACGGGGAAGAAAACGAGAATGGGCCCTGATTTTCATCAACGGCACCGCGCCCGCCACACACTCCGCACAGTCGGGGCTCGGACCCGGGCTGGGCACCTGAACCTGTACAAGTCTCGCACCGACCTTCGCTTGTCACATTGAGGCTGGTGGTCACGCCCTTTGCTGCATCGTAAAACGACAACGTCAGACGCGCTGACTGGTCTACCCCTCGGCGAGGACCTGCAGAGCCACGCTGGCGGCCATTGGTGAACATCTGACCAAACAAGTCGCCAAAGCCACCCATATCGCCGACGTCAAAGCTGAATCCGCCCGATCCGCCCTGTCCGGCCATCGGCCCGAGCCGGCGAACTTCGTCGTACTCGGCTCGGCGTGCTTCGTCGCCAAGCACGTCGTAGGCGGCACTCACCGCTTTGAAACGTTCCTCAGCCGCCGTGTCGCCAGGGTTCTTATCAGGGTGAAGTTCGCGCGCAAGTTTTCGATAAGCGCGAGTGATCTCCTTCGCAGAAGCCTCTGGACCAATGCCCAGCACCGAGTAGTAGTCCGTGTCGAACCACTCTCTCTGTGCAGCCACGTCGTTCCTCAGTCTTTCGTTCGAACCATTGCTGGACGCAATGTTCGGCCCTTCCACACATAACCGCTGCGAAGCACCTCAGCAACAACGATTTCGGCGCCTTCTCCTGGTTCATGGGCGACCGCTTCAGCCGTCTCAGGGTCAAATGGCTGGTCAGCAATATTCATCGCCTCGAGTCCCACCTTTTTCAACTCGACGAGAAGCACATTGAGCAGAGGCCCAATTTCGTCCGGGTGACGAACGTAGGCGGCTTCGGTTGCATCGAGCACGGGCAATAGTGCCTCTGCGACGCGACTTGTTGCGCGATCGACCTCATCGCTGATCTGATTCGTCACTCGCTTTCGGTAGTTTTCAAAGTCGGCTTGCGCTCGCATTGCGAGCTCTCGGAACCGTTCGATCTCTGCAGCAACTTTATCTACGTCTTCTTCACTCGATGAACCGCCACCTTCGGTGAGATCGTCAAGACCCTCGACATCGATCGAATCACCCGCTCCATAATCCGCAGTGGTTGACGCTGAGAATGAAGATGGACGAGGAGTCTCAGAGGTGAAATCTTCCACCTCTGAGCCTCGTTCGTCCTCGGGGTCTAGAACATCGTCGTCGTGCGACGACATCTCACTCATTGTTCGTCGACAATCTCAGCATCAACGATGTCATCATCTGCTGACTCATCTGCAGATCCTGATGCTGAAGTTCCGGCCGCATTGTCACGTGCAGCTGCCTCGTACAGCTTCTGGCTGAACTCTTGGCTAGACGCCATAAGTTTCTCGGATGCTTCCTTGATCGCTGCGGTGTCGGTGCCTTCGAGGGCAGCCTTGAGTTCAGCGAGTGGTCCTTCAACCGCAGCTTTCTCTTCATCGGAGACGTTCTCGCCCTGCTCCCGAAGTACTTTCTCGGTCTGATACACGAGGGAGTCTGCATTGTTGCGAACTTCGGCCTCTTCGCGACGAGCCTTATCCTCTTCGGCGTGCGCCTCGGCATCCTTTACCATCTGGTCGATGTCGTCTTTGTCGAGGGTTGACTGACCGGTGATCGTCATCGACTGCTCTTTGTTCGTTGCGCGGTCTTTCGCAGCAACGTGCACGATGCCATTCGCGTCGATGTCGAATGTCACCTCAATCTGAGGAACTCCACGTGGGGCAGGTGGAAGATCGACNAGCTGGAACTTGCCAAGGGTTTTGTTGTANGAAGCCATTTCTCGCTCACCCTGCAACACATGAATTTCAACCGANGGCTGCATATCTTCTGCNGTGGTGAACACTTCGGTTCGTTTGGTTGGAATTGTCGTATTGCGTTCGATGAGACGGGTCATCACGCCTCCCTTGGTCTCGATACCGAGACTGAGCGGNGTGACGTCNAGAAGCAACACGTCTTTGACATCTCCACGCAANACACCNGCCTGCACCGAAGCACCNACCGCAACAACCTCATCAGGGTTAACGGTNTTGTTTGGCTCTTTATCGGTCATTGACTGAACGAGATCGGTGACGGCCGGCATGCGAGTTGAACCACCGACGAGAATCACATGTTGGAGATCACCCTTTGAGATACCTGCGTCTTTCAAAGCCTGCTCAAATGGGATCCGACAGCGTTCGATGAGGTCTGCTGTCATTTCTTGAAACTTCGAACGGGACAATGTCTCGTCAAGGTGAAGTGGCCCATCAGCATTTGCGGTGATGAACGGGAGGTTGATCTGCGTGGACTGCACCTGGCTGAGTTCAATCTTTGCCTTCTCAGCCGCTTCCTTGAGACGCTGCATTGCCATGCGATCGCTCGAAAGGTCGACACCCTGAGCGTTCTTGAACTGGGTGACGAGCCAGTCAATCACCCGCTGGTCCCAGTCGTCCCCGCCGAGGCTCGTATCGCCGTGGGTTGACTTCACCTCGAAGACACCGTCGCCGATTTCGAGAACCGAGACGTCGAATGTACCGCCACCAAGGTCAAAAACGAGAACGGTCTCATCCTCGGAGCCCTTATCGAGCCCGTACGCGAGTGCAGCTGCAGTTGGTTCGTTGATAATGCGCAGCACTTCGAGACCGGCGATTGTGCCAGCCTCTTTGGTTGCGGTGCGCTGGGCATCATCGAAATACGCGGGCACCGTGATCACTGCTTGGGTGACGGTGTCTCCTAAGAAGGCCTCGGCGTCGCGCTTGAGTTTCATCAATGTGCGGGCCGAAATTTCCTGCGGTGTGTACTGCTTGCCATCGACGTCATCGCTCTTCCAGTTTTCGCCCATGTGGCGCTTCACTGATCTAAAGGTTCGGTCTGGGTTCGTAATGGCCTGACGCTTGGCTACTTCACCGACGAGAACTTCGCCCGCTTTTGAGAACGCAACAACTGATGGGGTTGTTCGTGCGCCTTCTGAGTTTGGAATAACGACGGGCTCGCCCGCTTCAAGAACTGCGACGACGGAGTTTGTCGTTCCGAGGTCAATACCGACTGCCTTTGGCATTTGGTTGTGCTCCTTAGTGTTGGTCACACTGCGTTGTGTGGGGGGTTTATCCACAGTCTAGGAGTGCAACATGATCACATCAACCTCAGTAACAGAAAACTTGAGTCGATATGACTAAGGATTTTCCTTTCTATTCATTTATGCTGGCGAAAGGTGCTCGGGACCAAACGAATCTGGCAATAAACCGTCCATCGTGTACGTCGCCCAGAGACCCTTTCGGCTGCACGCATGAATAATCGTCTCGGAAGTCGCGAATTCACGGATCTTCTGGCGACATCCCCCACACGAAGTTGCAAGGCCNTCGGAATCACACACCGTAAGCACGACCTGAGCTTGCCGTTCACCGTGAGACGCCATCACGGCAAGAGCGGTCGCTTCTGCGCACAGACCCTGCGGGTATGCCGCATTCTCGATGTTCGCACCCACATAAATTTGTCCAGATGAGGTCAGCACCGAACATCCGACGTGATAGTTCGAGTACGGAGCATGTGCATGCTCTTGCACGCGNAGGGCAGCNTCAAAGAGCGCACGAGTGGTGTCGTCCATCTCCTCTCGNGGAAGNGCTCGNTCGAATACCGTNCGGTTGGGTACTTGCGGTGTCATATCCCAACGTTACGCACGCAGAACGCTTCAGACGAGGTACACGACGTCACCGCCAACCTTGCTAACACTGTGCCGCAGTTGAGCGATGTGCGGCATCATCGGCAAACCGGCCGCCACCGTTTCTCATGAGACCAAGAGCACCGGTCACCGTGACCACGGCCTCGCACTCACCTCATCGCGCTGATTCGGCACGGTCGAGGATTACAAAAGAGACCCCACTTCTCGTCGGCGATCACTTGGCTGACTATTCGAACTACGGTCATGGTGTGAACCTCCGCGAACTTCAAGATGTCATCGACGCAACCTACGGCGACCGCGATCGAGAACGAGGGGTTGCCCCAACTGTTGCCTGGCTCTGTGAAGAACTGGGAGAGCTCGCCCAAGCCGTTCGGAAAGGCACACCCGCNGAGATAGANCACGAATTNAGTGACGTNCTTGCTTGGGTAGCNACACTGGCGAACCAGGTCGGAGTCGACCTCACCGAGGTCGTTGGCCGCTACAAAGACGGGTGCCCGAAGTGTTCAGAGATTCCCTGTAAATGCTGAACAGAATGTATTCAGAGCAAAAGCTCTGCAATCTGAATGGCGTTCAGAGCCGCACCCTTACGAAGATTGTCATTCGCAATAAAGAGTGCGAGGCCTCGATCGTCATCGATTGACGGGTCTCGACGNACCCGGCCCACATAACTNGGGTCNCGGCCCGCCGCCTCAAGAGGNGTTGGCACGTCGCTCAACTCAACACCAGGCGCAACTGACAGCANCTCCAGCGCNCGGTCGACCGAAATCGNTCGTTCAAACTCAAGATTNAGCGAAAGTGAGTGACCCGTAAACACTGGCACCCGCACACACGTTCCTGACACTCTCAACTCGGGAATGCTCAGAATCTTTCGACTCTCATTGCGAAGTTTCTGCTCTTCGTCAGTTTCAAGAGAGCCATCAGAAACCATCGATCCCGCTAGCGCGAGCACATTGAACGCAATCGTGTCAGCGAATTTTCTAGCCGGCGGAAATTCGACTGCCTGGCCATCATGAGTAAGTTCNGCNGCATGTTCTGCGGCCGCTCGGGNTTGCGCATCGAGATCCTCAACTCCNGCGAGACCGCCACCGGACACNGCCTGATANGTCGACGCANTCATTCGGAGAAGACCTGCTTCATCGTGAAGCGGCTTCAAAACGGGCATCGCCGCCATCGTCGTGCAATTCGGGTTGGCAATAATTCCTTTCGGAAGGTTCTTCACTTCGTCAGGGTTGACCTCGCTCACGACAAGTGGCACCTCAGGGTCCATTCGCCACGCCGACGAGTTGTCAATAACGGTCACGCCCGCAGCGGCGAACTTGGGTGCGAGCTCGCGCGATGACGTGGCGCCTGCAGAAAAGAGCGCGACATCAAGCCCAGAAGGGTCGGCAGTCGATGCATCTTCAACAACAACATCAGCACCATCCCANGNAAGGGTGCTACCAGCCGACCGAACCGAGGCNAAGTACCGAACCTCGCTGGCGGGAAAATGACGTTCAGCAAGAAGACGCCGCATGACACCGCCGACCTGCCCAGTTGCACCAACTACACCAATGCGCATGCCGGCAGGCTAACGGCACATGACGATGAGCAGTCGCTCGCCTGAAATCGGCTGACGCGGTCTCGTCACACGATGATGGCGGTAATCCACCAGTGGTTCTCATTGATGCCCTCGAAGCGCCCACGGCGAAACGCTCCTTGTAGATCATCGACGGGACCATCCGACCAGATGGTCACACCATCGATAGAAGCCCCCAGCGCAGCGAGAACTTGGCTCGGTGAAATTCGACTCACTTGCCAAGCCAACCGGGTGATTGACCTACGTTGACTGAGCCACTCACCAATGCGGGGAAGACGGAAAGCAAAACGAGCAATGACTCCTAACGGCAGGAGCAATAGATCGATCCGNGAGGGGCCTCGGAAGTTCAGCGCAATGCGACCACCAGACCGGGTAACTCGAGCTGCCTCGCGAGCAAGAGCCAACGCATCTCCCTGAGAACAATGTTGCATCGTGAGGTAGCTNAAAGCGAAATCAACGCTGTCATCATNNAGCATGAGCGACCGACCGTCTGCAACTTCAAGGGTACGCAGATGGTCGACCCGACCGAACCTCGAGACAGTCTCGTAACAACGCTCAAGAAATCCGATATCAAGATCTGCAGCAATGACACGGTCAAACTCGCGGGTGAATGCTGCGGTCATCCGACCGATTCCCGAGCCGATTTCAATCATCGTCTGGTGCTGATTTTCAGGGTTGCGAAGACCGAATGCCTCCAAAAAAACCGGCACCTCATCATCTCCCGTCGCCACGAAATCGGCAAGGGTGAGGTGATCACCCGTGACGTTATTGAAGACCCACCCGGTTTCTCGAACGACTTCATCAGCACTGGTCTGACGATCAGAAACACGGCCCGCAACTTTCCACGCGATGAGCTGAGAACGTTGACGCATTAGGAGGGATTCTCGCACACCTCAACCACAAATTGCCGCGAATGACGTTTGATCATTTGCGTTCTGGCAGAGGAGCCGAATACGACTCGCCCGAATCAAGGTCGAATTCGGTGTGCAAACTGCGAGCGGCAGTCTCAAGGTCACTTGCGGCGATGACAACGGAAATACGGATTGTTGATGTCGAAATCATTTCGATGTTTACCGCAGCCTCCGCCAGACATCTAAACATACGTGCAGCGATGCCCGGAGAGGTCTTCATTCCCGCTCCGACGAGAGAAACCTTTGCAATCTCGCTGTCCTGAGTGACGCCGGCTCCCGACATCTCGATCGCAATCCTTGACACAATTTCATCAGCAACCTTCAGATCAGCAGAAGGCACAGTGAAGGAAATATCGGTCGTTCCTTCAGTCGACGTGTTCTGGACGATCATGTCAACGTTGACGTTTGCCTCTGCGAGAGGTTCAAAGAGGGTTGCGGAAATTCCGGGACGGTCCGGCACCCCGAGCACAGTGAGCTTTGCCTCACTCGCATCAGTTACTACACCAGAGATAATTGGATCTTCCATTGCAGGCTCCTCAGAGGTCACCCACGTACCGTGTTCCCAGGTGAAACTCGAGCGTACGTGGAGAGGGACATTGTGATTTCGGGCAAATTCGACTGACCGCAGTGCAAGCACCTTTGACCCTGCTCCCGCCATTTCGAGCATTTCATCGAAGTTGACGCGCGCTAATTTGTGTGCCTGCGGAACAATCCTAGGGTCAGCAGAGAAGACGCCCGTAACATCTGTATAGATCTCACATGCGTCAGCGTCCAGTGCCGCTGCGAGAGCGACCGCAGTTGTGTCGGAGCCGCCTCGCCCGAGTGTGGTGATCTCACGATCGGTCGAGACCCCTTGGAACCCTGCGACAACGCAAACTCTCCCTACATTGAGGGCCTCACGGAGACGGTCACCCCTGACCTCAAGAATCTTCGCCTTGCCATGCGCGCTATCCGTAATGATGCCGACCTGGCTTCCGGTAAAACTGATGGCTTCAACACCCCGCTCCGCAAGTGCCATACAGAGCAGAGACATAGATACCCGCTCGCCAGTGGTGAGCAACATGTCCATCTCACGACCGGGTTGCACGGTTGAAACGTCATTCGCAAGCTTCAGCAAATTGTCGGTCGACTTACCCATCGCTGAGACGACAACGACGACATTTGCTCCATGCTGTCGGGTATACGCAACGTGGTCAGCTACCGCACGCATGCGATCAGGATCAGCTACCGAAGTGCCGCCATACTTTTGGACAATGAGTGTCACAAGGTCAATAGCCTACGGCTGTCACGAACCGTCGGCGACTGTGAGCGAAACAACATCAAACTCAAGAAGTGACGCTCCCGTGGCGACCGGATGCTGCGGCTTTGCGTCGCCTGATCCATCTTCGGTGTGGGTCTCGCGATGTTGGTGAGCGAAGGCTTGACCGCTACGCCAGGCTTGGAACGCCTCTTCGCTTTCCCAACGAGTCACGACGAAGTAGCGATCGTCTCCTGATGTGGGTCTCAACAACATGAATTCTTCGAAGCCTGGCTGATTGTCGACCATCCCAGCCCTTGCCGCAAACCGGGCCTCGAGTTCGGGTCCTGCACCTTCAGGAACCTCAATTGCATTGATTTTTACTACTGACATCTCTGCATCGTCGCGCAGTTCATACTCTCGGTCTCAATCTTGCGTCACAAGCACGACTTTTACAATCAGTAAGGTGACGGTGTGCCCGGGGAAATCCAATTCACGGTGAACGGCAAGCCGTCGGCCATCACCGGCGACCACCCCCATCTGCTTTCGGCACTGCGAGACGAACTCAATCTCACGTCGCCAAAAGACGGATGCTCACCCTCTGGACAATGCGGCTGCTGCACGGTGCTCATCGATGGCAAGGCCGTGGTTGCATGTCAACAATCTGTTGACGCGTGCGAAGGACGCGAGATCACCACCCTCGAAGGACTCCCAGAGAGCGAGCGCCAGCAATTTGCTGATGCATTCGCAGCGTGCGGAGGACTCCAGTGTGGCTTCTGTATCCCGGGCATCGTGATGCGAGCGCACTACCAAATTTCGAAGAAAGGCTCGTCTCTGACTCGAGAGTCGATGGCCCCTCACCTCGGAGCACACCTCTGCCGGTGCACCGGCTACGTCAAAATTCTCGACGCAATTGAAGCGGTTGCCCATGGAACTCCTGTCGAACCGCCGACGGTGAAAAGCGGCGTCGGTGCACGAGGCATGAAATACGAGGCGCATCCGTTAACGCTCGGGGATCGCCCCTACATCGACGACATCCGGGTGCCCGGGATGCTTCACGCTGCACTCCACCTCACCGATCACACCCGTGCCGGCATCAAAAGCATTGATGTTGCAAACGCCATCGCTGCCCCAGGCGTCGTCAGCGTGCTCACCGCAGCTGACATTCCTGGTGAATTGCGATCAGGCCTCATTCACAAGGATTGGCCACTCATGATTCCTGTGGGCGGCACGACCTCGTTTGGTGGCGACGTTCTTGCGGTCGTCGTTGCCGACACGCGCGAGCATGCACGAGCGGCCGCAGACCTCATTGAGGTGGAATACACCGTCCACTCGCCTGTCACAGATGCGAAGGCCGCGCTTGCCTCTGACTCTCCTATTGCGGTGTGGGGCACCGACTCAAATGTGCTGTCGGTGAGCGCGTATCAGCGTGATGAAGGACTCTCCATCGAGGACGCACTGGCATCAAGTGCTCATGTCGTGTCTGAAACCTTCACCACCCAACGAATCGAGCACGCATTTCTTGAACCCGAGTCAACGCTTGCAGTGCCCTCAGGTGACGGCGAACAGAAAACCTTGCATGTGTATTCAGGCGGTCAGGGTGTTTGGGATGACCGCAACGACATCGCCGCAATTCTTGGTGTCGAACGCGAACGAGTGACGGTCGAGCTCGTATCAAATGGTGGAGCATTCGGCGGCAAAGAAGACATGAGCAACCAAGGCCATGCTGCACTCGCTGCGTGGCTACTCGGCCACCCCGTCAAGTGCACCTTGAGCCGCGTTGAAAGTTTCCGGATGCACGCAAAACGTCATCCGATCACTCTTGACGTTAGGGCCGGNTGCGATGCCGATGGGGTATTGACCGGTCTGCATGTGAGGGCGATCGGAGACTCGGGGGCCTACGCAAGCGTCGGCATGAAAGTGCTCGAACGTGCCGCGGGCCATGTTGCCGGCCCCTACCGCTGGCAGTCGCTCGATATCAAAGCGACTGCAGTGCGCACAAACAACCCGATCTGCGGNGCATTCAGAGGTTTCGGTGCCAACCAAGCCCAATTCGCAACCGAGGGTGTCATCGACCGTCTGGCTGAACTCGCCGGCATTGACCCGTGGGAGTTTCGTAGCAAGAACGTGATCACCCCTGGAGACACCTGGGGGCCCGGCCAAGTAATGGATGACGGCGCTGGCGGCGCACGTGAATGCCTCGATGCCATCAAACCCGATTACGACCGGGCCCGCTCTGAAGGACGATCGGTCGGCCTTGCGATCGGCATGAAGAACTCCGGCCTCGGAAATGGGTTCCGGGAGGTATGTGGAGCGGTTGTTCATTTCCGTGACGACGGCCGAATTGAGGTGCGACATGGCTGGACCGAAATGGGACAGGGGGTTCACACCGTGGCACTTCAAGTTGCCGCTCAAGAACTCAACGTTGATGCTGAACGCATCGATGTCATCGTTGACACCACCAGAGAACTCGGCTTTGGGCAAACCACTGGAAGTCGGGGCACATTGATGACCGCTGGATCTGTTGCAGCTGCCTGCCAAGTTGCGCTTGCTGCCGACTGCGAGGTTGGTGTCGATCATCACGGGGAGTACGTCGTCGACTGGACGCATCACCTCGGTGATCCCGAGCACCCGAACCCGACCATCCACTCGTGCTTCTCCTATGCGGCACAACTCGTTGAGATCGATCACGCGTCGGGTGCTATCGATCGCGTGCTTGCTGTCCACGATGTGGGTAAGGCGGTCAACCCGACTCTCGTTGAAGGGCAAATCGAAGGATCTGTTCACATGGGGCTCGGCTATGCCCTCACAGAAGACTTCCCCAGCGACAAAACAGGAATGCCCGCTGTCGAAACACTTCGGCAATTGGGAATCCTTCGCGCAAAAGACATCCCAAAGATCGATGTCAAAGTGGTGGAAGTGCCGCAACCACGCTCGCCGTACGGCATTAAAGGTGTTGGCGAGATCGGCCTCGTGCCGACCGCTCCCGCCGTCGCAGCGGCGCTCTATGACTTTGATGGCGAGCGACGCCGTACACTGCCGATGCGCCGCCAGTNACGCCGGCGTANTTNACACTCCGTTAACAATTGNGATACGGGCGAGAAATCGCGTGCTGACACAGTGTGAGTGCCCCTACAACTGCGAATACCGCCGAAAGGAATCCCGTGGCGTACCAAGCTGAATACATCTGGATTGATGGCCATGAGCCCACTCCACTCCTCCGTTCAAAGACCAAGGTTCTTGCTGACGAGGTCACCGATCCCCCCATCTGGGGCTTTGATGGTTCCTCCACCCAGCAGGCCACCGGCGACAAGTCTGACTGCGTCCTTCGCCCGACCTTCGTGTGCCCTGATCCCATTCGTGGAGGCCGCAATGTGTTGGTGATGTGCGAAGTTCTCCTCGCATCGAATATGCGTGCCCACCCGTCTAATACTCGTGCAGCCTGTGCTCGTACCGAAAAGAAGTACAAAGACGACGAGATGCTGTTCGGCCTCGAGCAGGAGTACACGATGATGCGCCCTGACGGCTCACCCCTCGGCTTCCCTGCCGGTGGCGGACAGCCCGCCCCTCAGGGCCCGTACTACTGCGGCGTTGGAACTGGTCGTGTCATCGGACGTGAAATTGTCGAAGAGCACACCCAGGCGTGCATTGATGCCGGACTCTCCATTTCTGGCACGAACGCGGAAGTCATGCCAGGACAGTGGGAATTCCAAATTGGACCTGTCGGACCAACCGCAGTTGGCGATCAGATGTATATCGCCCGGTGGCTCCTTCACCGAATTGCCGAAGATTACGACGTTGTCATCAGCTTTGATGCGAAGCCAATGAAGGGCGACTGGAACGGCGCTGGCTGNCATACCAACTTCTCAACGGTTGCGATGCGTGGTAACTACAAGGCCATCACCGCGGCATGTGAAGCCATCGGCAAGAACTACATGAACCTTGTTCAGAACTATGGCGACGGTGTTGCAGATCGCCTCACCGGTGACCACGAAACAGCCCCATGGAATAAGTTCTCCTACGGCGTGTCAGACCGCGGGGCATCGATCCGTATTCCATGGCAGGTCGAGAAGGATGGCAAGGGGTACGCAGAAGACCGTCGCCCAAATGCCAACTGCGATCCATACACCGTTGCGCAGCTCATCACCGACACCGTGTGCTCGGCTGCAGCGAAGGGTTCCAAGAAGCGCTGACAAGTCCAGCGTCACTTGGTGACGACTTAGTGAAGGGGGCCTCGTGTGTACGAGGTCCCCTTTACCGTTTTTCACTGCCAGAATGAATACCTGAAGGAGGAATCATGCGTGAACAGCAATGCGACTATGTGCTGAAAACCGCGTCGGAGCGCGGCGTTCGCATGGTGCGTCTGTGGTTTACCGATGTGCTGGGCAATTTGAAGAGTTTCGCCATCAGTCAAAACGAACTCGAAAATGCACTCAACGATGGAATGACCTTTGATGGGTCATCAATCGACGGGTTCTCTCGGGTTCAAGAATCCGACGTACTCGCCATTCCAGATCCGGACACGTTTCAAATTCTTCCATTTGGCGACAAGGATGCTGCCGAAGCGCGAGTGTTCTGCGACATACACCACCTTGATGGCTCTGCGTTCACTGGCGATCCACGCCAAGTGCTTCGACGACATGTTGAAGCAGCACGCGGTGAGGGCCTCACGTTTTACATTGCGCCTGACATCGAGTTCTTCTACTTCACACCTCCGCAACCTGGCGAGCGACCAACCCCTCTCGATTTCGGGGGCTACTTTGACCTCACCACCCGAGACGTCACTGGCGACCTCCGCAAGCAAACGATTCGCACCCTCGAACAAATCGGGATCCCGGTCGAGTACTCATTCCATGAAGATTCTCCAAGCCAACAGGAAATCGATCTTCGTCACGACGATGCTCTCACCATTGCCGACTCGGTGATGACATTCCGTCACGTCGTGCGAGAGGTTGCGGCGGCACACGGTGTATACGCGACGTTTATGCCCAAGCCGCTCGAAGGAGTGCAGGGCTCAGGTATGCACACTCACCTATCGCTCTTCACCGGCGATGAAAATGCGTTCTATGACGAGGCCGATGAGTACAACCTCTCTCCGCTCGCGAAATCATTTATGGCCGGTCTCCTACAACACGCTGCGGAAATTACGGCCATTACGAATCCGACAGTGAATTCGTACAAGCGACTCGTGCCGGGATTCGAAGCCCCGGTGCACCTCAGTTGGGCACGTAACAACCGGTCAGGCCTCATTAGGGTGCCCATCCCTAAACGGGGTAATCCGCTTGCGACCCGACTCGAATACCGTTCGCCTGATCCGAGTTGTAACCCCTACCTTGCCTTCAGCCTCATGCTTGCCGCCGGACTCAAGGGGGTGCGAGAGGGTTACGCACTTCCAGCCGAGGCCGATGCAAACCTGTTCGAACTTGATGATAAGGCGCTTGGCAAACTGGGAATTGGCCAACTGCCCCAGTCACTTTCTGAGGCACTTCACGTGATGGAACGTTCAGAACTTGTCCACGAGGCACTCGGCGAACACATTTTTGAGTGGTACGTGAGAAATAAACGCCGCGAGTGGATGGACTACAAAACCCACGTCAGCCAATTTGAGATTGACAGGTATTTGGGGACGCTGTGACCCAATCTGAGAGCGGGACCCTCCTCGTCGTTGGCGATCAGATTTCCACCGAACTTGCGCGCACGCTCGACCTCTCAGGCCGTACATGGCATGGCATCTGTTTCTCAGATCAATCGCTTTCAACAATTCCTGACGGCCACTGGGTTGGGGCCATTATCGATCTTTCTGCCGACCCCGAGGCGGGCTGGTCGGTTGCACGAAACCTTCGTCGAACAGATCGCGATCCGATAAGAACGCTCGTATTGGTGAGCGGCGCTCAGCTTTCAGAACTCGAACACCGCGACGACCTTTTTGATGACTTTTGCCTGACCCCGTTTCACCCAACCGAACTTGAGGCTCGGGTGGCCCATCTACTCGCATCAGTCGGGCCGGTTGCCACCAAATCTGAAGTCGTCATGTACGAGAACCTCGCGCTCAATTTGGAGACCTACCAAGCATCGGTTTCAAATCAACCACTCGACCTCACCTACATGGAATACGAGTTGCTGAAATTTCTCGTGCAAAACCCCGGCAAGGTGTTTTCTCGAGAAATGCTCCTCAGCCGGGTGTGGGGCTATGACTACTACGGCGGCGCAAGAACGGTCGATGTACATGTTCGTCGTCTTCGCGCAAAACTCGGCGAAGAGCATGCCGATCTCATTCAGACCGTGCGGTCGGTTGGCTACAGGTTTGGCCGTTCACGCTGGAAAGCGTGAATCACTGAACGAGTCGTTGTACACGCTTTGATGCCGCAGCGTGAGCAGCCAACATTTCTTCGGTTGCAGCCGAGACGAGATGGCCGTCCTTTACGACCTCTCTGCCATTGATGATGGTGTTTCGAACACCGGTTGGCCCGCATCGCAACCATGCCTCAATCGGATCAGATACTGCGCCGGCGTAGGCAATTCCCGTTTGATCCCAGACTGCGATGTCAGCTGCGGCGCCCACCATGAGAGTTCCCAATTCGCCGATACGACCGAGGCAGGCCGCCCCGCCACGCGTTGCCATCTCCAGCGCGGTGCGCGCTGTCATTGCGTCTGCCCCGTCGTTGAGTTTTGCCAGCAGTAGGGCTTGGCGAGCCTCTAGCCACATCGATGCTGAATCCGCAGATGATGAACCGTCAACTCCAAGTCCGACCGAGCATCCTGCAGCACGAAGCGACGTCACCGGAGCGATACCCGACGACAAAATCAGGTTGGAACTTGGGCAGTGCGCAACGCCAACTTCGGCAGCGCCAAGTCGGTTGATCTCATCACCTTTCGGCATGACGCAATGGGCAACCCAACTTCGTGGGCTTGCCCAACCAGTGCGCTCCAAATATTCGGTCGGACGACAGCCAAAGCGAGCAACGCTGAACTCATCGTCTTCAGAATTTTCGGCGAAGTGAGTGTGGAGGCGAACGTCTAGACGTTCTGCAAGTTCGGCCGTGCGAACGAGTAGTTCTTCGGTGACGCTAAACGGTGAGCACGGAGCAAGCGCTATTTGCGTCATCGAACCCCACGACCGATCGTGATATCTGTTCACTGCTTCTTCGCACGCAGCCAAAATGTCATCGTCATCTTCGACCACATCGTCAGGTGGCAACCCACCATCTTTTTCCGAGAGAGATATCGAACCCCGGGTCGGATGAAAACGAACTCCAATGTCGGAAGCGGCGGAAATTTCTGCAGCAAGCAGGTCGCCTGACCTAGGAGGATGCACGTAGAGATGATCGGTTGAGGTGGTGCACCCTGATAACGCGAGTTCTCCGAGTCCAATCCACGCCGACAGGTAGATGCTTTCTTCGTCGAGCGCCTTCCAAAGCGGGTATAGCGACTGCAACCAACCGAACAGTGGTTTATCAGTCATCTCTGAATACGCCCGCGTCAGGTTCTGGTAGAGGTGATGATGCGTGTTAATGAGACCAGGGGTGACCAGACAACCCGACGCATCGATCGTTGTCGACGCTGACGGTGGCTCACCGATACCTACCCCCTCTATGAGCCCACCTGTCACCGACACCCAACCGCCGGGAAGTTCGCGACGTTGATCATCCATCGTCGCCACCAGTCGGGCGTTGAGAATGACGAGATCTGCCATGCGGTAACGCTAATCAGTACAAGATCAACAAACGAGACTCTTTTTGCGTCACAAAGATCAGCCTTGAGCCTCTCAGTCGTCGATTTCGAGCAGTTCGCTGCCCTCGAAGCGACGCTCCCCGTCGCGTTGCAGCACGGCGCCGAGAATCGCGCTTGCTACGCCGCCGCTCATTGCAATGAGGACAGGGAAAATCGCAAGAACCACGATGATCGCAATTGCGCCTGCCATGAGTCCAGTGTAGTTCGCTGAGGCCAAAAGAACAGCCCCAGCACCCAAGCGGCTAGCGCTCAGGGAAATAGGCCCAAGCCTCGATTTCGACGGCGCCATTCAGAGGAAGCGCCGCGACTCCAATAGTTGATCGCGCTGGGCGATGATCGCCGAATGCAGCAACATAGGCATCGTTGAACTCGCCGAAGGTTGACATCTCGGTGAGAAAACACATGGTTTTCGAAATCGCGCTGAGATCTGCACCATATTCCGCCAACCGGTCGGCAAGGTTGGCGACGGCTTGTGTGGTCTGCGCCGTCACACCGTCGACAAGAGCACCGTCGACGATACCTAATTGACCCGAGACGATGATGAAATCTCCTGCTCGAACAGAAGGTGAATACGGTCCGATTGGTGTAGCCATGGCTACACCTTAGGTTGCGGAGTGCCTGAGTGACTTACCGCTTTTGTGGCTTGCCGATCGCCGCTTCGAATGCGCGTGCCTCGTCCCAACGGCCTTCAGCAAACCGCTTTGCCTGCTCAGACCAAGTCGATGGATCATGCCGTCCGAAACGAGGGCCAGCGTCCGCAAGCATCGATGTCAAGATGTCATTTTCTGCGCCGGCGAGATCCCACCAGGTGCGAATTCCCACACCATGACACAGCCGTTCAATCGCAGGCCCAATGCCAACGACTGCCTTGAGGTCATCTTGCGCGATCCGACGACCAAGCACCGATGACCCGAGGGCGACATCGGGAAGCGATGACGTTGCGGTCGCGCTGGCCTCTTCTGATTCCTCATCACCTTCGAAAACGACATCGTCGCTATCTGTGGAGGCCGCGCCAGAAGGAGAGCCCCCCAACGCCAGGTGCAGTTCTTTCAACGACTCAAGTTCGACATGTAGACGGTCGCGCTCCTCGGCAGATCTACCCAATGTCATGACGCGCTCTCGTAAGTCATCAATTTCAGATGCAAGTTCTTTCCGCACCTGCTTGCGGCCTCGAGCAACCTGGCGACTCGCGGCGGCGCTTCGCAGAACCCAGCCAACGACAAGACCGATCATCGCAGCAAGCGCGAACCAGATAAATCCCATCGTCAACGTGTATGGCATCGATTGATCATCTTTCCAGAAGTTGTCCCCGCAGCGAGGTTTCTCACGCGGCAAATACAAAAATTTCCACTCGCCGACTCATCACCTTGTCTTCAACACCTTCAATGATGACCGGCTCAGCGGATCCGACACCTTCCCAACTCACCGACAAACGCTCAAGTCCTCCGTCGATGAGAGCCTCTGCGACCATCGCTGCGCGATCGGTACTGAGTTGTACATTCGATTCAGGAACCCCGTCGCTATCGGTATGACCTCGAACCAGGACTGAGATGCCCGGAACATCAACAAGCAACTGTGCGATCTCATCAAGCACGCCGTCACTTCCCCACACAAATTCGGCGCTTCCTGAAATAAAACTGATCGGATTACCGATGAGGAGTTCGACGATGTCATCGTTGAGGGCATCAACTTCGGCTGACCCGAGAGGCGGAGGCGGCGCAAGGGAAACCTCTGCCCCCACCGATCGGGCGACCGCAGTCAGCGATGCCGCTCGATTCTCATCGAGATATGACCCGGCAAGGCTGGTGCCGGTGTCCGCAACCGTCAAGACGCCGGTATCAAGTGAATAGATCATTGCTCGCAACAACCGTTCGATGGCGCTCAATGTGATCACTCGTGCGTCGTCGAGCATGGTGTCATCGCTCGTCGACCCGAATCTGCGCTGAACGGTTCGATTGGATTCTTCGGCGATCGCTATCACCGCATCAAGGACTTCCTCGCTCACATTTGAGCCTGTGACTTGCAAGGTGCTGTTGGTGAGCTCGATTTCGAGGAGTGGAAGGACACCGGTTCCATCTGCCTGCAACACCGAATCGAGCAACCACACCTGGCGATCCCCAACATTGAGCACTTCAATGACCTGCGCATAACCATCGACCGTCGTCACATCGTCGGAGGACTCAATACGGGGTGAGTTTGCAGATTCGAGTACGTGCATGTCAACGAGCGCGATCGTTGATGCCACATCAGTTTCAATCTCTGCGAGGAGATCGGCTCCAAACTCGTCGAACGCACCGTCAACCGGTGCGAGAACAATCACGACGTCACCGAGCCGGCTTTCGAGCCCAGCAGAACTTACAAGCCGAGCCATCGTTGTTAATTCAGGGTCGCTTTCAAGGACGGAGAGAAGTAGCTCATCATCGCTGACGGGCAATGACTCCGTCGTCGTGGTCTCTTTAACGATGGAGCCCAAGGTGGCAGTTGGTTGCGGAACCTCAGTCGTCGAAGGAATCGAGGCGGTACCAGAGCCACCGACTGTAGGTGCTCGCAACACACGACATGATCGATCTGCAACTACAGAACGCACGCCGTCAAGGGCACTCAGACCGAGAAGGAGTTGTGCGGGATATTCAACAGGAGAAGCGCAAAAGATAGTGCCATCCTGACCGGAGAAACTCACCCCGTTCACCAAAGGGTCGAGTTGTCGGGCTCGCTCAAGGGTGCGTGTTCCTAAATCTTGCTCAATTGAAGAGAGGTAAAGCGGAACTCCAGCTAAAAGTGTTGCAAGGCCGGTGACGGCGGCCACCATTACGGTTTTCTTTCGGAGCGATGCAGTTGTCAGGAGAAGCTCTGCCCGCAACCGCAGGTACGGCTTGCGTTCGGATTCGTTATTGCGAATCCTGATTGGTCGAGACCGTCTTTGTAGTCGAGTGTGGCGCCAACGAGCAACTGAGCCGATGCCGGGTCAACAACAACTCTTACCTCACGAAGGTCTTGACCAAACATTGCCTCCTCATCGTCTGATGCAATGTCACCATCAAAAAACATTTCATACGAGAATCCGCTGCATCCACCGGGACGAACGGCCACTCGCAATGCCAGTTCTTCTGCGCCTTCGCTGTCGAGAAGATCGCGAACTTTTGATGCTGCTGTATCGGTGAGCGTGATCATGGAAACCTCCTGAACCTCTAGAAATCCTATATGCCAACGTGACCTGAACGCCACTCATAGATAATCTGACCTTATGTCGGCAGAACGAACGGCTCCCCCAACCGTGAAGGAAGTTACTGACGTGCTGTCAACGGTCATCGACCCCGAGCTTGGCAGTGACGTCGTTTCTCTCGGCATGATTCCACGTACCGAAATTTCTCCAGACGGGGCGGTGGTTGTCGANGTTCGTCTCACCATTTCTGGTTGTCCAATGAGGGCTGAGATCAAAAAGATGGTGGAGCAACGCCTTCTCGTTCATCCCGGTGTCACCAAAGTACGCCTCGAATGGTCAGAAATGGACTCCGACGAACGCTCTGCTGCGATGTCGACAGCGAGGGCAGCCGCCCGCAACCGAGCGCCGGAAACCGCAATCGGCCAACGCTGTCAGGTCCTCGCGATTTCAAGCGGTAAAGGCGGGGTCGGCAAGAGTTCCGTCACCGTCAATCTTGCCGCCGGTCTTGCAGAGAAGGGGCTCACCGTCGGTGTACTTGATGCCGACATCTGGGGCTTCTCAGTCCCTCGCCTTCTGGGAATGAGCGACCGACTCGATGCACATGAGGTCGACGGTCGACCGCACATCATTCCGAACCGCAAAACAATCGGTGAAGGGGTACTTGAGGTTGTCTCCACAGGTTTCTTGGTTGAAGAGTCAACCGCTCTCATGTGGCGTGGTTTGATGTTGACGAAAGCGGTCGAACAGTTCCTTCGAGATGTTGCGTGGGGGGATCTTGATTACCTCCTTATCGATATGCCTCCCGGCACAGGTGATGTGCAGATGGGTCTTGCCCGACTTCTGCCACGGACGTCGCTTCTCGTGGTAACAACTCCTGCGACTGCGGCTCAACGAGTGGCGCAACGGGCAGCCGATATGGCGCAACGGTCGTTCCTCCCGGTGCTCGGAGTGATTGAGAATATGAGTGGCTTCATCTGCGAACATGGCGACTTCCACCCTGTGTTCGGGCAAGGCGGCGGTCAGGCGCTCGCCGAAGCGATCGATGTACCGCTACTTGGATCGATCCCCATCGAAACGTCTGTATCGGCAGGCGGAGACTGTGGTGAGCCCGTCATTCTCAGCGCCACTGGTGCCGCTGCTGCGTCGATGCAATTCATCGTCGATCGCATCGTAAACGATGTTGCGCCACCAGTTGATGTCGCCGATGAACTCGACGGGTGCGCGACGAAGATTCTTGCTGCGTTCGATGATGCGTTTGCGGATGAAGATCAGCGGAATCTGGCAAACACGAATTCTGGCGGCGGCACCGAGTCGTAGTCGGCATCGCCTGGAACTGCGATTCCAACAATGTTTCCCTCTGAGTCGGTTTTCATTCGCGGGAGGATCGTCTCGGGAAGCCCCATTGCCTCTCCACCAGCAAGTGCCTCATCGGCGGTTACGAAGTTGCTTAACCATTCAAGATTGGCGACGGTCGGCGGAAACATTTGTAACTCTCCGGCTTTCCAACGCTGTAGCGCATCTTGTGGCCGTACCCACAGACTATCGATCGTCTCCCCACCATCGTGCAACGGTTCTTGCACTTCAGGAGCACGAGCAAGAAGGAACCGAGTGTCGAAGCGCCGAGCCTCTCCTAACGGAGTAATCCAGTGACTCACAAAACCAATCGCATCGGTCACCAGACGGAGGTCGTGACGGGCGCAAAGCTCAGACAACGACTCTGTTCCGTTGTAGATCGCGTCACGGGACTCGCTCATCGGAGCGACGATGTCACCCTCGAATCGAATCATTTCAGTCTCATGGGCTCGTCGGGCAAGCAATACTCCTGCTTCTTCGAAGCTTTCTCGTATCGCTGCGACGAGCCATGCGAGCCCACCGCTTTCAACACCTAGGCGGGCTGAGGCTTCGGCATCATCAAGACCGTCGCAAATCGCTTCAAGTTCATCGGCATGGTCGGTGCCGTCAACTTTGCCACCTGGGAACACATACTGACCACCTGCGAATGCCGCTGACAGCGTGCGACGCAACATGAAAACTTCTGGTCCCTCATCGCCATCTCGCACCAACATCACCGTGGCAGCAGGCCGAACAGGAATATCGGCAGCGAGAAGGCGTTCGGGTTGCTCTTGTGATGTGGTCGAAGTTGGTGAGTCGCTAGCCATACGACGACCGTACCTCGCTCACAAAGTTTCTACCGAGGTCAACTCCCCGACTCGACATCAACTTTCTGCCGCGCATCTCGACCACTTCGCACATACATTCCGGAGACGACAACGATGCCTCCAAGAACGATGGCGACAAGTTGCCAGTTGTTGTTTAGACCGGTGATGACCCTGCGCTGAAAGTTCTCGACGGCAACGGTGATCGGATCGCTCTGGTTCTTGAGGTCAACCATCCAGAAGTAATACGCGAGGTAGATACCTGACAGCAAAACGAATCCGCCAGCAATCTGCTCCACGCGGTGCATCCCTCGACGCAGCAACCCAAGGAGGCCGATTTTTGCGACCGCAAGCGACACCGTGAGCGCCGTGATCAGCAGCCCCATGCCGGCCGCGTAGGCGGCAACGTTGCCGATCGCCCCGACAAATCCATCATTTCGAACTGCAATCAGCGTCGGCAAGAAAAGGCCAATCGTGCACCCCAGTGAGGCAACTGCGTATGCCACGCCAAACAGGAACATTGATCGGACACCGCGATCACGCCCACCGACATCGAGCCGCGGCAGGGCAAGTCCTACAGAACGCCCACTGAGCATCGCAATTCCGAGACCAATCAGGCCTACCGCGATCACGATTGTTGCGTATCGAGCATTTTGCTGAATCCANGATGTGAAGTTGTAGGTGACGATGCCAACAACAATGAACACAGTCATGAACCCTGCGGTGAGTGCTGAGCTCACGGTGAGTGCTCGTCGGATACTGGCTCGACGAACCCCNAGACCAGATGCCGCCTCAGATGTGTCTGCACCAAGGAAAAACATGAGGTACGTCGGCAGCAGGACGAACCCACAAGGGTTCACCGCAGCAACGAGCCCCCGAAGAAACGAAAGCGTCATGTGTCGGATCCCCCTTCGATATCGAAATAATCATTGATGAACCCGACGAGTTCGTCTTCGGTGAGAACGCCCGCATCTCCAACGATGACACCGTCAGCATCGACAAACACGGTGTATGGAAACCCGAGTGTTCCTAACGCATCCGTGAGTTCTGCAAGTGGGTCACGGTAGAGCTCGTACTTCACACCCATCCGATCGGCAAAGTCGGTCATCGCTGATGCGGAGTCGATGGGATTAATTCCCACAAACCTGACCTCATCGCCAACAAGCTCATGAACTGCTGCGAAGTCCGGCATCTCACGCTGACAGGGAGGACACGCTGCAAACCACAGATTGACCACCATCGGTACACCAATGAACTCCGCAGAATCGACCGTCGCTCCGTTCACATCAATGACTTCCGCCGATGGAAATACCGAGCGCGTTACAACTTCGCCTTCCTCTGACAACTGATACTCGCCCGGGTTTGACAGAACCGCGTCGGTCTNGCCNTTNACAATGGCATCACGCACCTCTGGTGCCCCGACGGCGATAAGACCAACCATCACGAGACCCATGGCCACCGCAAAAAGTCGGAGACGAACATTTCGGTTCACTCTTGCAGGCTATTAGGCAACAAGGTGCGGCGGCACGGGCACCTCATCAACAACAAGCATCTCTCGCTGTTCTTTTGGTGGCCGTCCNCGCCGGGGGCGGTCTTCGANGATCANGCCNTCCATAAGAAGTTGCCCGCCCCACACGCCGTAATACTCACCACGTTGCAGAGCTCCCTCTAGACAGTCGTCGGCAAGCCGACATCGACTGCAGATCGCCTTTGCTCGTGCCAGGTCATGGGCGTGATCTGAAAAGAACAGATGGGCAAGCCCACCTTCTCCATCTGAGCAACGCGCCCGGTCGAGCGGCAGCGGCGGAGTTACTGGGAATTCTGGAGTGTCAAGTTGAATGCTCACGCTCTTCAAGAGCGCCAACAACGCAACATCTCACATATTTTCAGATTTTCAGCAAAATTTTTCCGACATTTGCATCGGCTTCCATATGCCGATGCGCATCTGCGATGTCATCTAACAAAAACGTCGTATCGATCACAGGTCGCAAATCACCGGAGTCGAACCTCGGCAGCATCTGGGAAGCGAAGCCCTGAACGGCCAAAACCTTCTGTTCGATCGGCCGATTACGNAGGGTGGTGCCAATCCATGTNGCNCGCTTTGCGAGGATGAGCCCCGTCGTAATCGATGACGATGCCCCACCCATNAGACCAACCTGCATGACAGTACCTTGGGAGGCGAGTGCTCGGAGATTCCGGTCTGATTCTTCGCCTCCGATGACATCAAGTACCACATTCATCCCTTGAGGTACTGCGGTTTGGAGTTCTGCCAGCCAGTCAGCCGGCGAACGCTCAAGCACGAGATCTGCGCCAAGGCCGNGNCACGCATCCGCNTTGCCANCGGAACACGTCACCGCGATCTTCGCGCCAATAGATTTCGCGATCTGGATTGCAGCCGTGCCAACCCCACTCGCTCCCGCATGAACAAGAGCCCAGGAGCCAGAGGTAAGGCCGCCTTGGGCCACAAGCGCGTCCCACGCCGTGATGAAGACCTCCGGAATCCCTGCCATCTCTGCATCGGCAACCGACTCAGGAACTCGCATCGCCATGCGCTCGTGAGTGATGACGAGTTCAGCGTTGCACGCCCCCGCCTCAATTCCCATAACCCTATCGCCCGCCGACCATTGAGTGACCCGAGATCCGATCGACTCGACAACACCTGCGTACTCAAGACCGAGAATTTCGTGCTCTCGTTTAACGGGGTCTGGGTAGGCGCCTTGGCGCTGCAACGTATCGGCGCGATTACAGGCGCTGTACGACACCGCAACGCGAATCTCGTCTGGGCCGGGCGTCGGATCCGCGACCTCTTTCACCACTATGGCGTCAGGCCCTCCGTACTGTTCTACAACTGCTGCTCGCATCTGACGAGTGTCGCCTCCAAAGCACCCCTACGTCAATTGTTCACGACGGTGGGTTGTCAGCCAACAGCTTGGTCACCTCGCCTGGCGACCGAAATACAACCCGCTGGTAGTGCTGCAGTTCAGCCACACTCTCTTTGATGTCATCAAGCGCCCGATGAGAATTCGGCTTCCACGGTCGGCGTGCATTTGCCTCCGGATACCAGCGCCGAACAAGTTCTTTGATGCTTGACACGTCAACACTTCGGTAGTGGAGGTAGTTCTCGATTTCGGGCAGGTAACGAGCAAGAAATCTGCGATCGGTACCGATCGAGTTGCCACAAAGTGGCACGGTNCCGGCCTCCGGACAGTGCTCTTTAATGAAGTCAAGGGTGAGACGTCCCGCCTCATCAAGACTCAACGTTGATGCTGTGATCTGATCGAGCAGGCCTGACTCGGTGTGCATGTTGGTGACAACCTCGTTCATCTTGTTGAGAACTTCNTNTGGTTGATGAATCACCAGATCAGGGCCCTCTGCGATGATNTTGAGCTCATCATCGGTAATGATCGTCGCAATCTCAACGATGACATCACTCATGTGGTCGAGTCCTGTCATTTCGAGGTCCATCCATACCAACACGCTCTTGATGTTACGGGGCATCGACAGTTTTCGGTAGACCCGCAGGAGCAGGCGACATTGATCCCGTCGATCTGCCACGATGTAGGGGTGTCTCCAACAACCTTCGCTGAACTCCTCCAAATGGACGGTGTTCGTGAGGAGTTGACCCTGCGGTCAACGTTTGGCTTTATGGCATTTCACGGAGGCGGTCTCGAAGCCTTCACCGACATCGTGGCTCGTGAAGCAGCAGCCAAGTCGAACGCCTCGTACTACGGGGTCCTTCATCCAGACGGAGACCCCCCTCATCTGCCATCAACGCGTTTTCAACCAGATGAATCTCCCACGATGCGCTCATTTTTTGAACACGTTGATGTAGTCATCACCATCCACGGCTTCGGAAGGCGGGGTCTCTTCTCGTCCCTTCTACTCGGGGGCACAAACCGACCGCTGGCCAAACACTTAAGGTCTGTGCTTCAGCCGCACCTGCCGGCGTACAACCTCATCGACGACGTCGACGACATCCCCAAATATCTTCGAGGGCTTCACCCCAAGAACCCTGTCAACCTTCCAAAACATGGTGGCGTTCAGATCGAACTCCCTCCACGAGTGAGAGGAACATCACCGATGTGGTGGGACTGGGAAGGGGGCTTGACGCCCCACACGGAAAGTCTGATCGAGGGCTTGGCCGAAGGAGTCCGCTCCTGGCCGCTCACCGGCAACTGATTGCCGGCGAGCACACAACGCCCCTCACTCTGTTGCGACTCTTCACATCGAAAAGAAGTCACGCAATGATGTACGGAGCCAATCCAGAGCAACTCGGTCGAACGCTTCACGAACCACGATGTCGGTGATCGCTCAACTGATGTCAACCGTCGATCGCACGATCGGACCAACCACATGACAGAGCCCCGCACGCCAACGCCTTGAGCAGGAGTGGAACGGTTCGTTCAAACAGACCCTCCATCGTCTCGATGAAGCATTTGGGTCGAGGGGTCGAGACTGTATTGCTCAATCTGAGGAACTACTCAAAGTCATGGGCGGCTAACCCGCATCTCCAACACCTCAGTAACTCTCGTACACTTGACCCGTGGCACGCATTGATTTCACTATCGAGCCGTTCGTTGAGGGCCAACCCGGTGCTCATGTGACCGAACCCATTGCGGTACTCGCATCGCTTGGCATCACCGCTGAGTTTGGAGCCTTCGGCTCAAGTTGTGACGCTGACGAGAAAGACATCCCCAACGTCGTTGCCGCGGTTCTCAAAGCGGCGTTTGCACACGGGGCCACTCGGGTAAATGTTGACGTCGTTGGAGATACCACAACATGAACCCCTCCGNCCAACACCCACTGGTCTCCACGATTCAACCNCTGCTNGACGCGATNGGCGCCACTGCAGTCGAGCCGGCAGCCGCACTGCCGTCAGACATTCCTCTAGAGACCAATGGCGAGATTGTTGCAACGGTTCGGCTTCCACAGTTACACGGTGCCCTTGATCGCATGATCGAGTCGGTAGAAACTGAAATCGGCGGGCGGCTCGCCAACATGTCGCGCGAGGACAAACAACGCGCAGTGAGGCTCCTCGATGAGCGAGGTGCCTTCACGCTACGACGAGCCGTCGAGGACCTTGCCGATGCAATGGGAGTGAGTCGGATCACGGTGTACAACTATCTCAATGCAATACATCGCTGATGCGGCGCNGTGACATGATCGAGGTGGTCGGCTTTGATGCCGACGACACCTTATGGCAATGCCAAGACGCATTCGACGAGGCTGAACGACTCTTTGTTGACACGGTGAGCCCGTATGCCTCACCAGGAGTTGATCTCAAAGATGCACTTCGTGCCACCGAGCTCGGCAACCTTGCAATATCGGGCTATGGCGTCAAAGCATTCGGTCTTTCGATGATCGAAGCAGCGGTGACCTCGTCGGCGGGCACCGTCCCCTCTCGAGACATCGGCATTCTCGTTGATCACATTCACGACATGCTGCGAGAGCCCGTAAGACTTCTCGATGGCGTCGCTGACGCCCTGCACGCTNTTGCTCAAACCCACCGGATAGTGATGATNACCAAAGGCGATCTCGTTCACCAAACGCGCAAANTCCAAACCTCCGGTCTGCATCATGTATTCGAGCACATCAAAATCGTTCTCGANAAAGATGTNTCNACGTACCGAGCAATTCTCGACGAGTGGGGTATCAATCCATCGACATTTCTTATGGTCGGCAACTCGGTTCGTTCAGACATCCTCCCCGTCGTCGAACTTGGAGGTTTCGGCCTTCATATCCCATATCACGTCACATGGGATCATGAGGTTGTCGATGCCCCCAAAGAGACCTTCGACACCGTTGCCTCCGTCTTAGATGTCGTCGAGTGGCTCGCCACCGAGCACCCGTCCTAAACCGTCATAGCCGCCGAAGTCGGACCTCAGATACGCGATGGTCTCGGCCCTTTCGCACCACGAGCGAGGCTCGATTTCTGGTCGGCATGATGTTTTCGCTNAGGTTCACCCCGTTNATTCGTTGCCAGATTGACTTTGCCATCCCAGCTGCTTCGTAGTCGCTGAGGTGCGCATAGTGCGCAAAAAAGCTGTCTTCACGCTGGAACACCGACTCTCTAAACGCTAAGAATCGCTCGACGTACCACTCTTGAATATGGAGTTCATCCGCATCAACGTATATCGAGAAGTCGAAGTAGTCGGACACAAATTCTGACTCGTCACCGCCAACCTGCAACACATTGATGCCTTCGACGATGACAATGTCGGGTGAGTCGACCACAACCCGTTCGTCAGAAACAATGTCATAGGTGATGTGGTCGTACACCGGGGCTGATGCTGTCACTCCACTCTTCACATTGCGCAGGAACTCGATGAGTGCACGGGTGTCATAGCTTTCTGGAAAACCTTTGCGCTCCATGAGGCCGCGGGCTTGAAGTTCTGCGTTTGGATAGAGGAACCCATCGGTGGTCACGAGATCAACCGCTGGATGGTCCGGCCAGCGCGAGAGCAATGCCTGCAGGATTCGACTGAATGTGCTCTTCCCGACAGCAACCGACCCAGCCACTCCAATGACGTACGGCACCTTCGGTGCGTACGCTCCGAGAAAAGTTGCGGACACTCGGTGTAGATCTTGTACCGCACTCACATAGAGGTTCAGCAGGCGGCTCAACGGGAGATACACGGCAGCAACCTCTTCAAGATCAATCTGCTCGTTGATACCTCGCAGTTGTTCGAGATCGGCCTCAGCCAGCGTCAACGGTGTCGCGGCGCGAAGTGCGGCCCATTCGGCCCTGTCGAATTCGATGTACCCACTTGGCACGGCAGTGACCCTACGCTGGAAATGTGTCGGATCAACAATCGGTGGCGAACAGCGAAGAGCGCCGCCGTCTTGGCTCGTGGTACACGCCTCCGGCACTCATCGAACAGATGCTCGATCTCCTCACCAACGATGGCTGGCCCATAGGGCCGCCATCTGACGAAATGCGAATCCTTGACCCTTCGTGCGGCGATGGACGACTGCTCCTCGCAGTGAAGCAACGAGTGTCCAGAAGATGCTCACTCGTCGGCTGCGATGTCAATCCACAGACGCGAGAGAGCAATGAGGAACACCACATCGAATTTGTTGAGGCCAATGGACTCGACATCGACTGGGCTGCGTTTCATGGTGAGCACGGATTTGATCTCGTTATTTCAAACCCACCATTTCTGTCACAGTTATCTGCGTCAACGACTCGCAAAGGTGCAAGCAAGCGGGGTGGAGGCCCATACGCGAATAGCGCAATGGAATTCTGCCTTGCTGGCGTCGAGGCACTTCGACCAGGTGGCCGCCTTGCCATCGTGCTTCCTCAGTCAGTGCTCGCCTCACGAGATACCGCCGAGTTGAGATCGCGCGTCACGTCGCTCGCGACTCCTGTGACGTCATGGTGGTCATCATCTCCTCAATTTGATGCTGATGTGACCGTGGCGGTTCTCATCTTCGAGCGCCGCAGAACGTCTACCGTCGGAAGTGACGCGCCCTGGACATCTGCGATCACTACTGCACTCGGGATTCCACCGATTCCAACCCTCGACACCTCCGGGGTGGTCAGCGATCGAGCGACCGCCACCGCCAACTTTCGTGACGAGTACTACGCCCTCGTTCCAGCGGTTGCAGATCATCACGACGGTCCACCGCTCGTGACATCTGGTCTCATTGATCCCGGCCTCTGCCTCTGGGGAACGCATCCGGTTCGCTTCGCCCACCAAATCTTTGCGGCTCCGCGAGTTGATGTTGCGCTCCTCACTGGCCGATTCAACAAATGGGCACACAAAATGTTGCGACCAAAGGTGCTCGTTGCGGCCCAAACCAGAACGATCGAGGCGGTGGCCGACGAAAAGGGCGAATGGCTGCCCGGGGTACCGGTAACCACGGTGATCCCATCTGAAGTCGATGACCTTCTGCCACTTACTGCGGTCATCAACTCGCCGATCGCTGCGCTCATCGCCTGGCACGAACGAGCCGGTACTGGGCTCTCGCCAACATCGCTGCGACTTTCTCCCACATCGATTCTTGAATTGCCCTGGCCGCAACATCGATTCAACGCAGAGGTCGTGTCGCAACTTGCAGGCGGCGAACAACACGCATTTGGCATCGAAATGTGTGCAGCGTTCGGGGTCACCGACAATGAAGCCGAAAGGATTACGGCATGGTGGCGTACCGCCGGTCAACCACGCCGGAAAAGAGCCTCTCCTATAGGCAAGAACCCATCAAGCGTTGATTGACTGTAGGTGTGCGGTGTCATCGATTGATCTTCTGGGTTCGGCTGACTGCCGTCATCGGACTGGCTATCGGAGTCGGTGCATGTTCGACCGAGCCTGAACTTTCTCTTTCAGACGGCGCACGAGAGGGAAAGATCCTCTACGACAACAACGGCTGCGCAGCATGTCATGGAGCGAACGGTAGTGGTGGGGTTGGCCCGACGTTGGCCGGCCATGCTGGCTCGACGGTTGCGTTGAGCGATGGTTCATCGGTTCTCGCCGATCGCAAGTACCTAATTGAGTCGATACTTCTTCCCCAAGCACAGCTCGTTGCGGGCTACAACATCAAGATGCCGCAGAACGGTCTGACGGCTGAACAAGCGGACCTCATCGCACAGTTCATCGAAGAGATGCCGTTGCCATGACGCGCCGTTTNNTCGCCGTGTCGTGTGCAGTGTTGGCGATTGCATCCAGCTGTGGCGGTACCCGGGAGTTCTCGGGGTATGTGAGAACTCCCGCACCATCNTCCCAGGGAATCAGNCTNCCTNTCATCGGCGGGGAATCGTCACGCGAACTCGTTGCCAGCAGCGGCAACCTGCTCGCAATCTATTTCGGCTACACGAACTGCCCGGATATCTGTCCAACAACACTTCAAGACCTCACGGTCGCACTTCGCCGTCTCGATGATCCANCACGCGTTGAAGTCGCAATGGTGACGGTCGACCCTGATCGTGATCTCGCAGTGCTCGACGGCTACGTCAAAAGTTTCATCCCAACCGCAATCGCTCTTGGCACGACCGACGAGACCGAACTAGCCGCTGCCGCTCAGCCGTTTGGTGCGACTTATCTCGTAGAGAGTGTGGGCACCGAAGTCGAAGTTGCACACTCGACGTCGCTCTATGTTGTCGACGACCAGGGAACTCTGCTGCTCACTTGGCCGTTCGGCGTGCCTTCATCCGATATTTCTGCTGACTTGAGCGAACTTCTTGATGGGCGACGGTCGTGAAGCAGCGTGGAATCGCATTTGCGCTCATTGCTCTCGCCGGAGCAATCATTACTGTCGCTGCCGTTGTCTCCGGCGGTGATGAGCCTGAGTTTCAAACGATCGCCAATTCAGAAGACGCCGATTATGAGTACACCATCCCGCTTGGGGCTGGTGCAAAGATCGAGGCCGGTGAGTCGATCAATATCATCCCGGCGCAACTCATGGTACGTGTCGGCGAATCACTCAGAATCATCAACGATGATGACCGTGGCCATGTCGTCGGCATCTTTTTCGTTGGCGCAGGTGAAACTCTCTCACAAGAATTCACTAGCACCGGCACCCTCTCCGGTGGTTGCTCTGTTCATCCCAGTGGTGAATTCACACTCCAGGTTCTCGAATGACGTTCAAGAANCCTCGGCAACACCGAGCCTGGTGCGCAGTTGCTGCTGGGGCAATCTTGACTGCTACGCCTGCCGGGTTCGCTCACGCCGACGCACCCGGGCCCACTGACTATTCATCGGTGATCGTTAAGGTGACCACATCTGAATCTCTTCCACTTGGAGATGATGTTGCGATCACGATCCAAGGACACGACTCATTTCTCTCAGTGACTGTTGCACGAGGAACCACCGTCGAGATCCCTGGGTATGAAGGAGAGGAGTACCTCAAGATCGAATCCGACTGCACCGCCTACGAGAACCAACGTTCGATGTCAACGTGGTACAACAAAGAACGTTACGGGTCAGACTTCGGAGCAGACNTGGTAGATCACGATGCTGCCCCCGANTGGTTGCAGNTTGCTTCGAACTGCACGCTTACATGGCACGACCATCGCATTCACTACATGTCNCCGCAACCGCCNGTCAATGCCAAGCCGGGCGATGTGATCGTTGNTGACTCGATCCCGTTCACCGTNGACGGTATNCCCGTNGCTGTGCGCGTNGAAAGTTCTCTGGTTNAGAGANCGTCTNTGCTCGCCCCACTCGNCGCCGCCNCCNGTGCATTACTTCTTGTCGCAGNGGTCATCGGTCGAACATCTGCGGCACTTCAGAGACTGATGGTGGGAGCATCTCTACTCGGGCTCGTGATTGGCGGCGCTCAGTATCTGTGGGCGGCTCCCGGAACGGGCCCACAACTCACATCGTTTGTGGTTCCATTGTTGACCACTGTGTTGAGCGGATCGGCCCTCGGTTTCAATCGACAATCATCAATTCAACGAAATGGGGTGCAACTCATGAGCAGCATCTTCCTTGCGCTCTGGGTTTTGAGACGAAAAGACGTGCTCGATGCGGCCCTACTACCCACCTCGCTCCCCTACTGGATCGATCGAGCGGGAACCGCTGCAATTGGTGTCATTGCCTGTACGGCTGCCGGTTATGCGCTCGTCGGGCTCTGGCAGATTTCGAACGCGAATCGGCCATCGCCACGTCAGGCGTAGTTAACGGTCGCTCACTTCAATGGTCACCGTGAGGTCAGGGGCTTGGTCGAAGTCGAGGGTGAGGTCAAAGGTTTCGCCGACGACGAGAGGTTTGGCTAGGTCAATCAGCATGATGTGGTAGCCCCCGGGGACGAGTTGCACCAGCGTGCCGGCTGGTAACTCAAGCGCATCCATCTCTTGCATCGACATTGCATCTTCATGCATCTCATCATCACCCATGTCATGGTCGTGCATTTCATCATCACCCATGTC
>PBWL01000031.1 GCA_002727235.1 Acidimicrobiaceae bacterium | reverse complement strand
TCAACCGACCCTCTCGTCCACAGTCGAAGGCGCTCAGGCGTGCGGGCGTATTAGTGAAGTGGGCTAATCGGTAATACGTCCGGTGGGCAGAATGTCCGCAACGCTACGAAATCAGTCAAAGCGCTTTTACGACCCGTAGCCTGCTGGTATGGCTTATCGCATTGCAGTAGTAGGGGGAGACGGCATTGGCCCGGAGGTCACCGCTGAGGCGCTGAAAGTCGTCCGAGCTTCAGGTGTTGAGATCGATACCGTAGAGTTTGAGCTGGGCGGTGCCCGATATCTTGATGATGGCGAAATTCTTTCAGACGAAACCCTCGAAGAATTACGTGCCTTCGATGCGATCCTTCTTGGCGCAGTCGGCGACCCTCGGGTTCCACCTGGAGTCATCGAGCGAGGTCTGCTACTGAAGATGCGGTTTGAGCTCGACCTTTATGTGAACCAACGCCCATTTATCGGTACTGCTCCCGGCCACAGCCGCCCGCATGATTTCGTGGTGATCCGCGAAAACACCGAAGGACCATATGTCGGTGAAGGCGGTGTGCTTCGAAAGGGAACCGCTAATGAGGTGGCAACGCAGGGATCGGTGAACACTCGGCTCGGTGTTGAGCGTTGCGTGCGTTACGCATTTGAACTTGCAATGCAGCGCGAGCGCAAACATGTCGCCCTCGTGCATAAAACGAATGTACTCACGTTTTCAGGCGACCTCTGGGAGCGCACCTTCAATGCGGTGGCATTGGAGTATCCGCAGATCGAAACTGCGTACAACCATGTCGATGCGGCATGCATCTACTTCGTGCAGGACCCGCATCGTTACGACGTTGTCGTAACCGACAACCTGTTCGGCGACATTCTCACCGACCTCGGTGGTGCCGTATCTGGTGGTATTGGCCTTGCGTCATCGGCCAACCTCAACCCATCGCGGACGGGGCCGTCAATGTTTGAACCAGTGCACGGATCCGCTCCCGACATCGCAGGAACCGGCGTCGCAAACCCAACAGCGGCAGTACTCTCAGCCGCTCTCATGCTTGACTTCCTCGGTGAGGCCGACGCAGCGCGCCGTATCGAAGCGGCATGCGCCGAGGTTCCGACTGAAGGAACTATTGCGATCGGTGACATGATCGCCTCACGCGTTTCGTCTTGAGCGAAAAATCGAATACCAGTTTTAACGTCTGAAAGACTGCTGAAATGCCCATTACCGCAACATCAAAAATCTGGATGAACGGCTCGCTTGTCGACTGGGCAGATGCGAACGTGCACATCCTCACCCACACGCTTCATTACGGAATGGGTGTATTCGAGGGCATTCGTGCCTATGAGACCGCCGACGGACCGGCGGTGTTCCGCTTGACCGAGCACATCGAGCGTTTACATAATTCAGCGAAAATCCTTGGCATGCCAATGCCGTATTCGGTTGACGATCTCATTACTGCCACAAAAGAGACGGTGGCCTCGACGGGCCTCGATTCGTGTTACATCCGACCGATTGCCTACCTCGGGTACGGCGAAATGGGGCTCAATACTCTTCCGTGCACCGTTGACGTTGCGATTGCTTGCTGGCCGTGGGGTGCCTATCTGGGTGACGACGCGGTAGAGAAGGGCGTTCGCTTGAAGACATCTTCTTGGACTCGTCACGATCACAACACGATGCCACCTGCTGCGAAGACCACAGGCAACTACGTGAATTCATCGTTGGCAAAAGTTGAGGCTCTTCAGGCTGGTTACGACGAGGCCGTGATGTTGGCACCAAACGGACTGGTCGCAGAATGCTCCGGTGAGAACCTCTTTGTGGCTCGCCATGGAAAATTGCTGACACCGCCACTGTCTGCAGGTGCCCTTGAAGGCATCACGCAGAACACGGTGATGACCATTGCCTCGGATCTCGGGTTTGAAGCACGCACCGACAACTTGGCGCGCAGCGACCTCTACATCGGTGAAGAAGCATTTGTGGTCGGTACCGCTGCAGAAGTGTCATCGGTGAACTCTGTTGATGACAGAGAGATCCCGTGCCCGGGTCCAAAGACAAGGGCGATTGCAGAGACCTACGGCGACGCAGTTCGGGGCAAGGTCGACCGTTACCGGCACTGGTGCGAACTCGTCGGTTAATGAACCCGCCAGCCGCTGCGTCGGCACCCAGCCAGATTACGAAATCGCTGCTTCAAGTTGTCTGATAAACGCCGAGGGATCGGCGTGCATCACCACTACGGCGTTCGGGTCTCTCCCTGTGAGACCGAGAAGGTCCATGACCACCATGCCTCTCGTTGGGCCTTCGGTGCATTCGATGACCAGGTTGAGATGACGCGTCTGTGTCGCAATGGATGGATCAATTGCATATGCCATGGCAATCGGGTCGGGCATATCAAAACCGGCAAGTTTTGTATCTCGCGCACAGAATTCGGCCACGATCCGTTGGATATCGATGGTGAATTCGGCGCGTGGGGTCCCGATGCTTCGCAGACGGTTGGCTTCCTCAGGAACGATGACTGCGTCGCGTCGAGAAATATCCCAGCCGACGAATTCGAGTGGCAGACCAGACCCTAAGACGATCTGAACAGCATGGGGGTCAACCCACATATTGAACTCAGCGACCGGATTTACATTGCCGATGTGATCGGCTGCTGCCCCCATGAGGACGACACGCGAAATTCTGTCGGCGATCGAGGGATCTCTTTGGATAGCGAGCGCAATGTTGGTGAGGGGGCCGAGGGTGACAAGCGTGAGCTCGCCGGCGTGTTCATTTGACGCTTCTAAGAGTGCGTCGACGGCGTGACCCTCGTTCGGAGCGCGACCGGTGAGCGGTAGACCGATATCACCCATGCCGTCGTCGCCGTGCACGTGCTGGGCAGTGCCGAGCTCGTAGATGAGCGGGCGATCCGCGCCGGCGTACACCGGCACATCGGTGCGGCCGCAGAGTTCTCTTGTGTAGAGCGCATTTTGCAAGGCGGATGAAAGCGGGACATTGCCTGCGACGACACCGATACCGACAATGTTGATGTCTTTACGTGCAAAGGCCATCACTAGGGCGACGGCATCATCACTTGCAGTGTCGGTGTCAATGAAGAACGGACGCAAAGTTGACATCGGTTGCGACTCTACGCCAGATGGTTATCGGTTTCAGCGGTTACTGGCCGAGATCTCGACGCCGCGCTGCGATTCCTCCGAGCGCCTCCATGACGAGTCGGTGAGCAACATTTACGGTCAGTTCGCTGACGTCGTAAGCCGGTGCCACTTCAACGACATCCATACCAACGACATTGTGCTCACGAGCGAGTTGACGAACGATTCGAAGAATATCGCTGGTCGCGATTCCCCCAGGTTCAGGTGTACCTGTGCCTGGCGCGAATGAGGGGTCGAGGCTGTCGACATCGACCGAGATGTAGAGATGGTCAGCAGACGCCAATGCTTCGCTCACTGCGTCGTCCATCACCGCTTTAAAGCCGCGATCCCAAATTTCTTGCATCGTGTGCCACACCATGCCCTGCTCTCGCATCCAATCGAATGTGTCTGCAGGAGGCCAGTAACCGCGGAGACCGACCTGTACGAAACGGTCGCCAGGAATTGCCCCAGATTCGATCAGCCTGCGCATCGGTGTGCCATGGCTCGCAAGGTTGCCGTCGATGATGTCGGCGGTGTCGGCGTGAGCGTCGAAATGAACGATGCCTACGTTGCCGTAGCCATGAACGTCAGCGACCGCTGTGGCAGCTGGCCAGGTGATGGTGTGGTCGCCTCCGAGCGTGATGGGGATGATGCCGCGTCGAGCAACCTCGTTCACCCGGTGGCGGATGTTGGCGAGGCTTTGATCGGTATGACCGTGAGGGCAGTGGGCATCACCGGCGTCAACAACGGTGAGGTGGTCGAAAATCTCGAGGTCAAGGTCGATGTGGTAGGTGCCCGATTCGTAGGCCGATGTTCTGATCGAACGGGGTCCGAACCGCGCACCGGGACGATTGGTGGTGCCGATATCGAATGGGGCACCNACGATNGCAACGTCGGGCTTCCATCGGTCGAGGTCTTCAAGATCTGGAACNAAGGGTTGTTGCGCAAATGTCGACAAACCGCCAAAGACATAGCCAAGGTCGAGCTGTTCGCGCATCCCCGGGCTCAAGAGTTCGTCCCGATTCGGCAGTTCTTCGCTCATATCAAAAGGGTAGTTGGTGGAGCGCTGTTGTGGCGCTGCCGCTGAGGTTGTCGGGATAGGGGAGATGGTGCGGCGATGGTGTCGGTTATCCGCAAGTGATCCACAAGGTGGCGGGGTTTTTCCACTGGTTATCCACAGTTGTGACGTGTTGTTTCGTGGCCGTTTGTTGATGAGAAGTTGACGATGACATCTGTGCCGGATTTAATGGGNGAAATGACTCTCCAGATCGCCGCCGGAATTATTATTTGTTAGAGCACACTTCACCGTGTGCTCGTTCTGCCGCCCTTGGGCGGCATTTTCAGTTTTCGGGCCGATACTGATACCAACAACACATAGAGGACAACTCACATGAGCACTCCAATAACAACTGATCAGCGCAGTATCGAGATCTTTGACACCACGCTGCGCGATGGTCTTCAGGTTGAAGGCGTCACCGCAACGGTCGATGACAAACTCGTAATCGCCGAGCAACTCGACTCGCTCGGTGTTCATTTCATTGAAGGCGGATGGCCAGGCGCGAACCCGAAAGACATTGAGTTCTTTCAGCGTGCCGCAAAAGAACTCAACCTTTCGACGAGCNCCTTTGTCGCATTCGGTTCAACCCGTCGCCCNCGCGGGAAAGTNGACGACGACCCGACGTTGCGTAATCTGCTNGACGCAGGCACGTCAACTGTGTGCATCGTTGCGAAAAGCTGGGATTATCACGTAACTGAGGCGCTACAAACCACCCTCGAAGAGGGCACCGCAATGATCGCTGACTCGGTTGAATACCTCGTCGGTAACGATCGTAGGGTGCTCGTCGACATGGAGCACTTTTTCGACGGCTTCAAGCACAACCCCGAATTTGCCTTTCGAGCGTTAGAAGCAGCGATCGTCAAGGGTGCGACCCATGTGGTTCTCTGCGACACCAATGGTGGCTCACTGCCTCACGAGGTTGAAGACATCGTGGCCCAGGTCTATGCACACATCGGTAACGATGCAACGATCGGAATNCACTGCCATGATGACACCGGATGCGCNGTCGCAAACTCNATGGCGGCAGTTCGAGCTGGTGCGGGCCACGTGCAAGGCACCTTGAATGGNCTGGGTGAGCGCACTGGCAACGCNAACCTCACAACGATCATCCCGAATCTCCAACTGAAGCAGGACTACTCCTGCCTTCCGCAAGATCGTCTCGTTCGCCTCGCTCCGGTTTCGCATCGCATCGCTGAGACCCTCAACCGAGCGGTGAATCCTCAGGCNCCATATGTCGGAACCTCCGCATTCGCACATAAAGCNGGTCTGCACGTCAGTGCGATTGCACGAGCACGAGACGCCTACGAGCACGTNGACCCAGAGCAGGTCGGAAATGGCACNAGGTTTGTCGTCTCAGAAATGGCTGGCCGCGCCACCATTCAGATCAAAGCCGAGCAACTCGGAATTGATCTCGACGGCCCAGCGACCAACCAGGTGATCGACGACCTCAAGCGCCTCGAACATGAGGGTTACCAGTTTGAAGCCGCCGATGCGTCGCTCGAGCTTCTCATGCGCAGAGCAACCGGCTGGGAACAGGACTACTTCGATGTCGAATCGATGCGAGTGATCACCGATGAGTCGGCAGATGGGCCGTTCAACACTGAAGCAACGGTGAAGGTGTGGGTTCAGGGTGACCGACATGTGCATACCGCAGAAGGAAACGGTCCGGTCAACGCGATCGATACGGCGTTGCGTCGGGCGATCAGTGGCGCATACCCGCAGCTCGAGCAAGTTCACCTCACCGACTATAAAGTGCGAATTCTTGATGGAGGAGAGGCGACAGGGGCGGTGACGCGAGTGCTCATCAGCGCAACCGATGGTCGAACCGACTGGACGACAATTGGAGTGAGCCCGAACATCATTGAGGCCTCATGGCGAGCACTGTCAGAAAGCATCGTGTACGGCCTGCTTCGAGGGTAAAACACTGTCATGGCAGCACCTCGTTTCGCCCCATCCCNTCGTCGAAATNACCCGTTTTANGAGTCACCGGACGTCGTTCCTGCATCATGGTCGACAGATCGGCCAGCGGAAATCGAAGGATTGCAGCCGGTGGGTCCNTCTCTCGGCTATCCGGGACCAGACCAAGGTTTTATCCTCACGATCGCAAAGCGACTGCGCCCCCGCATTTGCACGCAATCNGGCGAGCACATCGATGACGCCATCAACGGCAGTATCGGTATTGCGCTCCGGAGGGCCTCGATGATGAGCCGGGCGCCGGTTGTTCACGACCTNACGATTGCGCTCACCNTCTGGGGTTGGTTCGACACGAATCCGCCAGCAGACCTCGTCAAGATCAGGTCTGACGCATTTGCTGGCCTTCGCAATCTCGGTCATCACTACGGTGCAGCCCGCCGACTCGTTGATGCAGTGCCAGAGTCNACGTTGCGGGCAACACCCGACCAGATCTCCCTGCTCTATCCAGCGCAGTGGAAGGTGCTCTCAGGCGCCGACACGCTCGAAAACGACCACGTCTAACAGCGATCGACTGCGGCGGTCTAACGTGATTTCATGATGCAAGAAGGATCTGCCGCACCGAAAATNAANTTGCTCAACCAAGATGGTGACACCGTCGCNTTGTCGTCGTTTAAGGGGCGCAAGGTTCTCATCTACTTCTATCCAAAAGCAGATACACCGGGGTGCACAACGCAATCGTGTGCCCTTCGAGATATCGCAGGGGAGATTGGCGACACCGTCATTATCGGCATTAGTCCAGACGCGCCGGCGAAACTCAAAAAGTTTGATGACAAGTACTCGTTGGGTTTCACGTTGCTCTCTGATGAGGACCACGCTGTCGCCGAACAATTCGGAGTTTGGGTCGAAAAGTCGATGTATGGACGCAAGTACATGGGTGTTCAGCGGTCATCATTCCTCATTGACGAGAAGGGGCGAATTGAACGTGCGTGGCCAAAGATCAGCCCGAAAGACACCCCTACCCAGTTGTTGAACGCACTCGGCTGAACCGAAGAGAGGANCACTTAAGTGATGGTTGACGATGCTCTGAGCGAGATCCGGCGCATCGTCGGCGAGCAACACACCATCTCTGGAGACGATACCGCTGCGCACGTTGTCGATTGGACCGGAAGGTATGTCGGAACGACTCCGGCTGTCGTCCGGCCTGGCTCAACAGCGGAGGTGTCGGACGTCATTCGTGTGTGCCGTGAGCATGCGGTCGCCATCATCCCTCAGGGCGGAAACACGGGGATGGTCGGCGGGAGTGTCCCGCTTAATGGCGAAATTGTGCTGAGCATGCAANGGTTGAACACAATCGGNAATGTCGACCGACTNGCATTGCAGGTGAGTGTTGACGCNGGTGTGACCATCGAACAGTTGCAGACNNCAGTGGCATCACACGGGTTGCGTTACGGNGTTGATTTCGGTGGACGTGGCTCGGCAACGGTNGGAGGAACGATCGCAACGAATGCTGGTGGTCTAAACGTGTTGCGCCACGGAATGACCCGAGCACAGGTCATCGGGGTTGAGGTCGTGCTCGGNACAGGAGACATCATCGATCTCATGTCTGGATTGGTNAAGAACAACACTGGCTATTCGATCCCNGACATGATGTGCGGCTCAGAAGGAACGTTAGGAGTGATCACNAAAGCACGTCTTCGACTCATNGCTNATCAANCATTCCGTCAGACGGCGTTACTNGCCTTTGNCGATGTTGACGNAGCTGTTGCAGCNACCGCTCAGTTGCGGGTGGCGTTGCCTGGTNTTGAGGCTGCCGAACTGATGCTNGCCGACGGAGTGGNNCTCGTCTGNGAAGAGTTTGAACTCTCGGCTCCGCTTGGCNGAACGCACCCGGTGTTCCTGCTCGTAGAGACTGCATCGGANAGCGATGACCTNGATCGANTCATTCAACATGTCGCTGAACTCGACGGAGTNGTCGANACCGCAATTGCCGCAGATGAACGNCAACGACAGTTGCTNTGGCGNTTGCGCGATGACCATACGACNGCGATTAATCGTGTCGGNGTGCCNTGCAAGTTTGATGTCACNTTGCCNCATGACCAAATTGCAGCGTTCATCCCAGAAGCGAAGAACCTCATTGCCGCATTGGCTCCGACGTCGACGACGTGGATCTTTGGCCATGTCGGCGACGGAAACCTCCATGTCAACGTCACCGGACTCGACGGCGACGATGTTCTTGACAGGTCGATTTANGAACTGGTGATTGCAATGGGAGGGTCGATCAGCGCTGAGCACGGCATCGGTACCGCCAAATCGGCGTACCTTCCGATGCAACGTTCAGCCGCCGAACTCAACCTGATGCGGGGATTGAAAGCGGTGTGTGACCCGAACGGGATTCTTAACCCGTCGGTGATCTTCGATCGGTAACTCGCGAAGTTTAGGTGGATCACGAAGCGTCGCTTGCGTGAGCCTTCAAGACATCGAGGTCAACGTACTCAAGTGCGGACATGTGGGTTGCTGCGAGTACGACTTGACACGCGTGTCCGGCCTCATAGGCCTCGACCCAACGTGATGCGCACACACACCATCGGTCTCCNTCTCGAAGACCAGGGAAACCGTACATCGGCATCGGTGTGGAAAGGTCGTTGCCACAACTCGCTGAGAAGGCCAGGAAATCATCGGTGACGACACAACAGATGACATGCATGCCGGGGTCATCGCCAAAATTGTCACAGCACCCAGATCTCCGGTACCCGGTTAGAGGGTCGAGCGAACATTCTTCGAGTTTGGTTCCAAGCACGTTGAGTTGTGTCACGGTTACATCTCAGCATGTTTCGGATGGCCACTGCTGACCGAGTGGCAATTATTGACCGAATGGGGCTAGCTCAGCGTGATACCAAAAATTTGTCCGATGACGTAGGTCGCGCCACAGGCGACGAGCACGATGAGTATTTGCCGAGTTGCAGCCCAGACCACAGGGCGTTCGGCAAATTTGCCAACGACGGCACCGACGATGCCGGCAGCCACTACGCCGAGCACGAGCGAAGAGAGGGTCGCCGCNGTGCCTGAGCCAATGAACCATGGAATNAGGGGCAANAGCGCACCAATGATGAATGAGANAAGCGAGAGCACAGCGGCTTGCATTGCCGATGGAAGAGCGCCCGGGTCGATCCCGAATTCTTCACGAGCGTGCACTGCTAGAGCGTTTGACGGCGATCGCATAACCTCAGCCGCAGCCTGAGCTGCACTCGCTGGTTCCATGCCGTGACCCTCATAGACCGCAGCAAGCTCTTCAGTTTCGTGCTCTGGGTTGTGNTCGAGCTCTCGTAACTCGATATCGAGCTCACGCTGNACGAGGTCGTTCTGNGCNGAGATGCTGACCCATTCGCCNGCTGCCATCGAAANGGCGCCNGCTACCGCACCGGCCAAACCTGCAAGGCGCACGATNGTGGAGTCAACACCNCTTGCGGCAAACCCGAGAATGAGTGAGACATTTGAAACNAANCCGTCGTTGATTCCGAAGACAGCAGCTCGAGCGAGACCACCAGATACAGAGCGGTGATCTTCGTGAGGAGCGTGTGCAGCCATGACTGAGATCGTAATCGGGTGAGGGGACTGAGCAATACCGTGCCGGTAACGTCTGCAAGTAATGAATGCTTCAGGTTTGCGTTTTCGTTTCGCTCCCTCGCCAACAGGGTTCTTCCATGTCGGAGGTGCCCGAACAGCGTTGTTTAACTGGGCGCTTGCTCAGTCAACCGGTGGAACATTCGTGCTCCGGATCGAAGACACCGATGAGGCTCGTAACCGACNCGAATGGACNGATGGCATNTTGTCGGCTCTCGAGTGGCTTGGTATTGATTCGGCAAGCCCTGCATTCGAAGGACCGTATTTTCAGAGCAACTATTCCGACGAGCACCTTCGGGCGGCGACGCAACTGTATGAGTCGGGTCACGCCTACTACTGCGAGATGTCGCCAACAGACATCGAAGAACGAGCAGCTGCCGAAGGTGTCACCGGATACAACGGATGGTCTCGTGATCTCGGTCTTGAGCCCGGTGCGGGAAGGGTGCTGAGATTTCGGGTGCCGGAGGGAAGCACAATCGTTCATGACGCAGTTCGAGGCGATGTCGAATTCGATCATTCGGTCATCGAAGATTTTGTTCTCGTGCGCAGCAATGGAACCCCTGTGTTCAACTTGGCGAACGTCGTCGATGACATGTCGATGGGTATCACCAATGTCATTAGAGCCGAAGAGCATTTGCCGAATACCCCAAAACAGCAGATGCTNTGGGCTGCGCTCGACNGCGAGCCGCCCGTATGGGGTCANGTTCCGGTGCTCGTGAATGAGCAACGCAAAAAGCTCTCNAAACGTCGNGACAAGGTTGCGCTTGAGCAGTATCGAGANGAGGGATACCTCGCTGATGCGATGGTGAACTACTTGATGACNNTGGGTTGGTCAGCGGGCGACGACCGTGAGATCCTCCCGTGGAATGAGATTGTCTCTCTGTTTGCGCTCCACGANGTCAATCTGTCNCCNGCGTTCTTCGATGTAAAGAAATTGTCAGCATTCAACGGTGAATACATCCGGATGATGTCAGACGATGAATTCCTCGATGCCTGCGATCCGTGGCTTCCGGCAGAGTGGGATCGATCGACGTTTGCGATGATCGCNCCGCACGTCCAGCCGCGACTNGTGACCTTNTCTGATGTGCCTGGCGTGGTCGACTTCATTTTTGCTGGGATTGAGTACGACGATGCATCCTGGGAAAAAGTGATGATNACTGACATCGCAGGTCCTCTCCTCGATGCAGCGATCGCTCGATACGTAGCTCTCGAACACTGGCACGCAGACGAACTGAAGTCAGTGCTTGAAGAGGTGATGGAGCCCTTCGGTCTGAAACTGGGCAAAGCTCAGGCACCTGTGCGCGTTGCCGTCACCGGAAGAACAGTGGGGCCTCCGCTATTTGAGTCGCTTGAGGTACTCGGGCAACAAGAAACCCTCGAGCGAATGCGCGCTGCGAGGAGTCGAATCTCGACGTGACCGGTCGAACGATGCGCCGTTCAGCGCTCTGGTTGTTGGCGATCACAGCGCTGTACCTGCTCATCACTCTCGCTCAAGTGGTGCTCGCCGGGCGGCAGAAACCCCCTGCGGAAGCCGACGCNGTAGTTGTTCTTGGAGCCGCACAATATGACGGTCGTCCATCACCGCAGTTGGAAGGTCGACTGGTCACGGCNATCGATNTGTGGCTTGCCGGCGCCGTCGANANGTTTATCGTGACGGGTGGCAGCCAAGAGGGTGACAGGTTCACCGAAGCGGAAACCTCGAAGCGTTTCGCTNTTGAGAATGGAGTNCCCGANGACAGCATCTTGTTTGAAGATNNGGGCACGACGACGTGGGAGAGCATCCAGGGCGTGGTCTCCCTNGTTGAGAGACACGACATCGGTTCTGTCATCATNGTGACCGACCCCTATCACGCCAAGCGTGCATCACTCATCGCACAGCGATCAGGCATCNACGTCGTTGGTGTNGCTCCCGTNCGCNACTCGGTCGTTGGTGGAGNGNNGTCTGTGCGCCGTCACCTCGTTGAGACCGCNGGAGTCGCGCTGGGCAGAATCGTTGGGTTCGAGCAGATCAGTGGGCGAGGTTAAGCAGGGTTGGTGGGAACNAGGCGAGCGATACAATCCGNTTGTCCAGTGGGGTGTGGTGTAATTGGCAACACGGCAGTTTCTGGTTCTGCTATTCGGGGTTCGAGTCCCTGCACCCCAACCACACGATGGCCGGTCACATCGACCGGCCATCGGCATGTACGGGCGGTGTCGTCGTCCGTCACCGGTGATAGCGTTTGCGCCGCTACTTGGCCCGTTCGTCTAGTGGCCTAGGACACCACCCTCTCAAGGTGGCGGCACGGGTTCGAATCCCGTACGGGCTGCCAAGTCGGTTAAATCCGAACGATTCTCTGCTTCACCCATTCAGGGTGGCCCAGAGGCGCTTTTTGGTGCGTGTCGATTTCTCTGGCGACGGTCTGATTGCGTTCAGAGTCCGACGGCGTTGACGCCGTATTCTGCTTCGCTTTGTGCGAAATCGTCGAAGAGGAGTTGATTGACGAGTTCTTGTCGAGTGAACTCCGCAAAGTCAAGGTAGCTCTGCGCAACACGTGATGCTTGCTCATTCCAGTCAGCATTCTGAGNATCCGCACCGAAGGTTGCTTCAGAGTTTGTGTANCCNTCANATTCAAGTTGCTCGATCAAACCTTGACGAGAGAACCCGCCGAAACTCAACAGATTCCTCGCCGACTGTGATGCTTGCTCATTCCAGTCAGCGTTCTGAGCATCCACTCCGAAGGTTGCTTCAGAGTTTGTGTAGCCGTCAGATTCAAGTTGCTCGATTAGCCACTGTCGGGAGAACGCGGTGAATCCGAGGTAGTTCTCTGCAGACCCAACAGCTTGGGCATTCCAGTCAGCTTCCTGAGCATCGACTGCTGCCGTGGCTTCCTNAGTNGTGNAACCCTCGTATTCGAGTTGGTTGATGAGCCCGTCTCTCGAGAAACTTGAATAGCGGAGGTAGCTCGCTGCCATGTCGAACAACTCTGATGGATACGACCTTGCCGCAGTTGTTGTGGTGGGCACGCTTGTCGTTGGCGCCCGCTCCAATGTGTCTCCTGAAACCACCTCTTCGTCGGTTGGAGCGTTCTCCGGGGAGGACTCGTTTGATGCCTCCTCGTCCTCGGTAATCGCCCCAATGACGCTGAGCGTCAGGACAACCCCGATAGCGATAGCCACGGCGTTCCTTTTTGACTTTTCCTTTGGATTCTCTTGCTCAACAGACAATGGTTCGAAAGGTGTGTCAGGGGTTGGCTCAGCAGGTGGATCCGTTTCAACGGCAGTCGACGTCTCGGTGACAACCTCGCCAGTTGCAATTTGGACCTGATTAGTCCATTTCTCGCCGTTGAAGTACCGCCTTGGATAGCGGCCATAGGGGTCGTCGAACCATCCGCGACGGCTCTCCATCAGACTTCACTTCCATTTTTGGCTTTGCGCAAAAGTGACAGCCCTGTCAGTCTCTCGAACGCCATAGGCAACTCTTCCACAACGTGCGAGCACGTTGCAATCATCGACAACATGTCGCGAATTTCAAGGTGAAGGCTCGGGTTTGAATTCTGTACCGGCTGCCAAGTTGGCCGTACCTGAACGATTCTCTGGGTCACCCATTCAGGGTGGCGCAGTGGCGGTTTTCGGTGGGTCTTCTTCACTGCGTCGGGCACCTCTCCGAGTGTGATATGCAACTCACATGAAAGATCTCGCAACACAGACACGGTGGATGGATGCCACCGCTCAGGCCGAACTCGTCGCCAACGGAGATGTCACCCCCGTTGAACTTGTTGACGCAGCGATTGAGCGGATGGAGTCACTCGACGGCGATCTCAATGCACTGACCTATCGATGGTTCGATACCGCTCGGGAGATGGCTGGTTCGCCGGCACTTCCCGATGGGCCATTGAAGGGTGTCCCGTTTCTATTGAAAGACCTTCACGCCCATATGAAAGGTATGCCGATGTCGAATGGGTCAGCGGCATTGAAGGAAGCGAACTTTCACTCGACGATCGACACCACGATCGTGAGTCGATTCAAGGCCGCCGGCCTGGTCATCTGTGGTCGAACAAATAGCCCGGAGATGGGAACCGTCCCCGTGACCGAGCCGGTTGCATGGGGACCGACCCGCAACCCGTGGAACACAGATCACACGCCAGGCGGATCATCAGGTGGAGCATCGGCTGCGGTTGCATCGGGCATGGTGCCGATGGCGCATGCCTCTGATGGGGGAGGGTCGATCAGAATTCCAGCTGCGTGTGCGGGTCTCGTCGGGTTGAAAACATCGCAAGGGCGAATTTCGACAGGGCCTCACCGAGCAGAGACAGGCTTGGGTGTGGAGCTTGCGGTTTCTCATTCGGTGCGCGACACCGCGAGGCTGCTTGATGCCGTTGCCGGTCCAAGCATTGGCGACTCTGTCATTGCACCGATGTCGTCGATCACGTATACCGAGGCCCTTGCGCGCGACCCCGGTGCCCTCCGGGTCGGAATTCTGGCGCATCACCCGAGAGGTGGAACGGTCAGCGATGACTGTGTTGAGGCGGCTGAGTCTGCGGGCCGAATGTTGGAGAGCTTGGGGCATTCGGTTGAGTATTCGTTCCCACACATCCTCACCGATCCCGACACGGTCTCCCGATTCATGGCGCTGTGGGCAGTCGGTGCTGCAATGAATGTAAAGACGTTCTCTGAGATGCTGGGTCGAGAGATCACCGCTGACGACATGGAGCTCATGAACTGGGTGCAGGCGGAGTTCGCTCAGAATATGTCAGGAGTCGATTACGCCACCGCACTTGCCGGAGTTGCGTCGTATCGGCGTGAATGTCTGCAATGGTGGGCAGACGGTTTTGACATACTTGTCACGCCGACCTTGGGGGAAACGCCACCGAAAATTGGTGAACACGACAACAATCCCGATCGTCCAATGGACCCGATGCGCAGGGCTGCAGAGTGGATCCCGTTTACGCCACCATTCAACACAACCGGCCAGCCTGCAATTAGTTTGCCGCTCCACGTCGCTGGCAACGGACTTCCCGTGGGCGTGCAATTCGTTGCGGACTACGGGCGAGATGATCTCCTCATCAGCCTCGCTGCTCAAATCGAGCGCGCGTTCCCCTGGGGGCACATCGAAGCATAAGACTCATGCTTGCCAGAGGTCCGTGACCTTGTCGCGCATCTCGTCACCGTCGATATCTCGTTGGCGATAACAGTTAGCTGCGTCGCTGGATGCGGGCCCATTCGTCGCGCAAACCGACTGTTCGGTGAAACAGCAATTGTGTTCGAGGGTCGTGAGCGAAATAGCCAAGGCGTTCAAACTGCACGACTTCACCCGGTGCGAGATCAGCTATCGATGGCTCAAACATGCAGTTTTCGAGAATGGAAACCGAATTTGGATCGAGATCAATCATCGGGTCACCAGTTTCTGCTCCCGGGACTTCAGTTGAGAATAGGCGTTCGTAAAGCGCAGCCGATCCTGAGACCGCGTGCTCTGCAGACACCCAGTGCATCGTTGACTTCACCTTGCGACCATCGGGAGCATTACCACCCCGGGTCTCTGAGTCATAGGTGGCGTAGACGGTGGTTGGAGTGCCGGCGTCATCAACATCGAATCCGGTGCAGGTGACGAAATACGCCCCGCGGAGCCGCACTTCTCTTCCGGGAGTGAGCCTGAAATATTTTGGCGGCGGGTCAGCACGGAAGTCGTCTTGCTCGATAAACAATTCGCCGGTGAAGGGAACCAAACGCGTACCGTCGTCAGAATTTTCAGGGTTATTGACAACCTCAACTTTGTTGACCGCGCCTTCCGGCCAATTGGTAATGACAAGTCGCAGCGGGTTGAGAACAGCCATCTTGCGTTGAGCCGTTGCGTTGAGATGTTGCCGCACAAATGATTCGAGCAGTTCAATCTGATGGCGGCTATTGGCCCGCGATACACCGATGTACGAGCAGAACTCCTTGATGGCCTCAGCTGGATAGCCCCGTCGACGAAGTCCACGCAGAGTGGGCAGTCGAGGGTCGTCCCACCCATCGACAATGCCGTCTTCAACGAGCGCGGCGAGGCGCCGTTTTGAGGTGATGGTGTGGGTGAGTTCGAGGCGAGCGAATTCTGTCTGGCGAGGCGTGTCACCAGGAAGTGGCAGCTTTGAGAGGTACCAGTCGTACAGCGGTCGGTGGCTATCGAACTCAAGAGTGCACAGTGAGTGAGTAACACCTTCAATTGCGTCACTTTGTCCGTGTGCCCAGTCGTAGGTCGGATAGATATGCCATCGGTCGCCCGTGCGATGGTGCGGTTCATTGCGGATGCGATACATCACCGGGTCGCGCAACTGCATGTTCTCGTGTTGCATATCGATCTTCGCTCTGAGGACTCGAGCACCTTCGTCGAATTCTCCGTCTCGCATCTTGCGAAAGAGTCCGAGGTTCTCTTCAATGGAACGCGCCCTAAACGGGCTTTCGATGCCGGGCTGCCCGAAGCCACCCCGTTGATCTGAAATCGTTTCCGCGTCCTGATCATCGACATAGGCCAAACCCTCTGAGATGAGGTGCTCGGCCCATTCATAGAGTTGTTCGAAGTAGTCGCTCGCGTAGAGCGGCGCGCCATGTGGTTGGTACCCAAGCCATTCGAGGTCCTCAAGAATTCCGTCGACGTATGTCGTGTCTTCGGTGTCGGGGTTTGTGTCGTCGAACCGAAGGTTGCAGATTCCGCCGAATTCGTTGGCCAATTCGAAATCGAGGGTGATGGCTTTTGCGTGTCCGATATGGAGATATCCGTTTGGCTCTGGCGGGAAGCGTGTTTGGAGTCGCCCCCCGAACCGACCGTTGGCAGCATCGTCTCGGACGAGTTCTCGAACAAAGTCGTCTAGAGGTTCGCCTGCGCCGTTCGTCACCCCTCCAGTATGCGTGATACGGGTCGCATTCCGAACGACTTTCCCAGAGAGCGATGTACTTCGTAGTCTGGGGTCATGCGCGCAATCTTTGACGATGTTCACGACGAGTTCCGACGCTCGTTTGCCTCATGGGTGGCGAAAGAGATCGCTCCTGACTACATGCTGTGGGAAGAGGCCGGTATTGCACCCCGCGAGATCTTCACCTCTGCCGGGTCGAATGGGTTCCTCGGTATGCAGATCCCAGAAGAATTTGGAGGCGGAGGATCAGACGACTTCCGTTTCAACCAAATCGTTGCCGAGGAATTCGCCTATGCGGGAATCGGCGGAGCCGGGTTGGGCATCACTCTTCACAACGACATCACCATTCCGTATTACCTTGAGCTTGCAAATGACGAGCAGCGTCAACGTTGGCTTCCAGGAATCGCCTCGGGTGATTTGATTACCGCAATTGCGATGACCGAGCCCGGCACAGGCTCAGACCTTGCGAGTGTTGGAACGACCGCAGTGCGTGATGGCGATGTGTACGTCGTAAACGGCTCGAAAACATTCATCACGAACGGAATCAACTCAGACCTCGTCATTGTTGTTGCGAAGACTGACCCGACTGCTCGTCATTCGGGAATGACACTGCTCGTGGTCGAGCGCGGTATGGAAGGTTTCGATCGTGGACGGAATCTCGAAAAGATCGGAAACCATTCTCAGGACACTGCTGAGCTGTTCTTCGATGATGTTCGCATTCCGGTTGCAAACCGAATGGGCGAAGAGGGTGAGGCGTTCCGGTATCTCTCGTCGAACCTTGCTCAGGAACGACTTTCGATTGCAATCACAGGCGTGGCGTCCGCGCAAGCTGCACTGGACTCAACGGTTGAGTACGTGAAAGAGCGCACAGCGTTCGGAAAACCACTCGGACAATTTCAAAACACTAAGTTTGTGCTGGCAGAGGTGAAGACGGCAATTGAAGTTGCCCAGGCATATGTCGACCAGTCGGTAATGAAACTCATCGCCGGCGAGTTGACCCCGACCGAGGCGGCTCAGGCCAAGTACTGGTGCACTGACTTGCAGCATGATGCAGCGCATCGCTGTCTGCAACTGTTTGGGGGATACGGATATACCCTTGAGTACCCGATCGCCCGTAATTACGCCGACGCGCGAGTTACCTCGATTTACGGTGGCACGAACGAGATCATGAAGACCATCATCTCGAAATCGCTCGGGCTGTGATCGNNGCNCACTGAACCGATCCNGGTTCAGAACGCGANNAGAAGAGAGATCAGATTCGAAGNGTGGTTCCGCCGTCGACNACGAGCACGGCTCCGGTCACGTACTTTGAGCGCAGNAGCCCGAGCATCGACTCGGCGCAGTCGTCAGGTGTCGCTGAGCGGCCGAGAGGTGCGGTCTTCGAAATCATCGCGTGCTGGTCATCCCAGTCGTCAGTCCACGGGGTCGCAACGAGTCCCGGGGCAATTGCATTCACTCGCACTGGCCCCGACACCTTGGCAAGCAATTGCGTCATGTGATTGAGAGCGATCTTTGTCATTGCGTAGGCAACAGATGAACCGACCTGACGAACACCAGCAATCGAGGTGACGTTGATGACATTGCCGTCCTCGGATTGCTTGAGATGTGGCATTGCATACTTGGTGAGCCACCACGTTCCGAACACGTTGACGTCGAATGTCTTTTTGAAGATCTCATCGGTAAGAGCTTCAAGGTCATCGTGAGGTACGAGCGTTGTCCAGCCAGCGTTATTGATGAGAAAATCGAGTTGGCCGTAGTGCTCGATCGTCGAGTCGATGAGTGCATGGCCTTGTGCCTGGTCGGCGATGTCGGCCTGGATGTAGCACGACTCACCGGGGAGGGCGTCTGAGACGTTTCGGCCAGCTTCGACTGAGCTGGCCGAGTTGACGACGACGGTGGCGCCGAGCTCTGAGAGCCGGTGGGCGGTGGCCTCACCGATGCCTGATGATGATCCTGTGACGATGGCGACGCGGCCTGCAAATTCGTTGTTGCTCATAGTGGGAGTGTGTCAGATGTCGTCGTGCAGGCGTGAGCCGGAGAATGATGCATCCGGAGGGGCTTCGCTGCTCGATTGACGCGTATGTACGGGGCTCGTGTCGTTATGGAAGAATGTGCTCTATGTCGCAGACACTTCCGGAATCATCGGTTGACCGCTATCCGTTCACCCGACCTGCAAGTCGTCCTCCTGTTGTCGTCGAGACCGACGGAGTGGAACTCATCCTCGAAGATGGAGAACGGGTCATCGATGCTGCAGGTGGAGCGGTGGTGACCAATATCGGGCACGGCCGAGGAGAAATTGCTGATGCCGTTGCAACCGCAATGCGATCGATCGACTACGTGGTTCCGACGTGGGCAACGCCGAACCGGGTCGCTCTTGTTGATCGACTTGTTAACAACTGGCTTCCAGAAGGATTTGGGCACGTGTACTTCGCTGGCGGAGGATCAGAAGCGACCGATACTGCGGTTCGAGTTGCTCGCCAATATCACCTCAGCCGTGGAGACGACCAGCGTTATAAGGTGATCGCCCGACTACCGAGTTACCACGGAGCGACGATCGCCACGCTCGGAATTGGCGGGCACATGGCACGTCGCTCAGGACTTGACCCGTTGCTTGCCGAGTGGCCAAAAGTCCCTTGGAATGATGCATCTGCTTTGGCGGCGGCAATCGAGGCAGCAGGCCCAGAGACCGTTTCTGCTTTTATGGCTGAACCAATTATCGGTGCCTCGGCCGGAGCGCTCGTTGCGAACGAAGATTATTGGCAGCAGGGGATGGAGGTCTGCCAGCACTACGGAGTGCTCTTTATTGCAGATGAGGTGATGACCGGGTTTGGCCGAACAGGTCTCACGTGGGGGCATGAGCACGATCCGGTGCAGCCTGACATTCTTGTATCGGCGAAGGGCCTCGGGGGCGGCTACGTCCCGATGTCGATGGTGACCGCATCTGACGAGGTCACCGGGTCGATTTCCGATGCTGGTGGAAACGTGATGTTCTTCACCTATTCAGGCCCAGACGCAATGTGTGCCGGAGCGCTTGCCGTGCTCGAAATCATGGAACGCGAGCAACTAGTCGACCGAGCGAAGGTGATGGGCGACCGAATGCAGTCGGCGTTGTCGAGCGCCCTTGACGGCCACTCCAGGGTCACCGAAATTCGCGGTCGTGGCCTCATGATCGGCGTTGAACTCGCCGGCCTGACTGCGGTTGAAGCCGTTGAAGCGTGCGTGCAGCGAGGAATGTGGGTCTATCCCGCAGGGTCTGGGCCTGCCGTGGCTGACGCGTTGCTTTTTGCGCCGCCGATGGTCGTGACCGACGATCACATCGATCGCATCGTTGACATCACTGTCGACGCACTCAACTCATTTGGCTGATCTTCAGCTCATGTGAGACGCAGCCACACGGTGGCGTTTGGTGGGAGTTGATCTAGGTATGCCGTCTGAATCGAAGTGAGCATCACCTCGCCAGGTGGCAGAGCAATGTTGCTATCACCGAAGTTGGTGATGGAGGCATACCCGTTGCGTTCAAATGCAACGGCGTTGCTATCGAGGTTGAGCCACGTGAGATCGCCACTCTCAACCCAATGTGCTGACCGTAGTGTGAGAGCAGATCGATAGAGCTCGAGTACCGATCCGTCGACTCCGTCTTGGGCTTCGACCGATTGGTCACCAAAGTAGGTGGGCTGTGGAAGCCACGGGGCGCTCTCACCAAACCCAAATGATGGGCCGGTTCGGGTCCACGGAATTGGAACCCGGCAGCCATCGCGCCCTTTGCGAGTGTTCTCTGAGCGGCGCCACACCGGATCGTCGAGAACTTCCTGAGGAAGATCAGGCACCTCGTGAAGTCCTAGCTCTTCGCCTTGATAGATGTAGGTCGAACCCGGCAGAGCAAGCAACATCATGATGACTGCTAAGCCTCGTTGAGTGCCGAGTTGCTGATCACAGAGTTCGGTTGGTCCCGTCATCAGCCATTTTTGGTAGTCGGTGCCAGCGGGAAGGCCGTAGCGCGTTGGGTGGCGTAACACATCGTGGTTTGACAGCACCCAGGTCGCCGACGAATTTACTGATGCGGCATCGACGAGCGCTCGGGCGACAGAGGATCGCATTTGATCGACGTCCCAAGGGCAGCCAATGAAGTCAAAATTGAATGAT
>PBWL01000030.1 GCA_002727235.1 Acidimicrobiaceae bacterium | reverse complement strand
CCCTCTGCAGATCAAGTAGTGGTTGATGTTTCTTTTCATACAGCCTCGGGCACGATCGAACCATCGGTGTATAACGGGCTCCCGGTACAGCCTTACTCAGTTCGGGTGATTGATGTTGGGGTTGAAGGTGGTGGTGCGCGAGGTGAGGCATCGGTAGGTGTTTCGGTGCGGGCTGTTCGAGGCGCGTTGATGGTCGGCCGATCGATGACGGCGGACGATGACCGACGTGGGGGAACGTCGATATCAATGGCGGCACCACTGCTTGCCGACCGTTGGTGGTTTGCTGATGGCGTGAAAGGCCCGCAGGCATCGGAGCGATTCTCTGTGCTCAACCCGACCGATGAGGCAGTGACCGTTCGTGCGACGTTTTTCCCGGCCGGCGAAGCGGAAGATGTTGCTGCTGAGGCTGTCACATCGGTGATAGAGGTCGCGTCTTACGACGTTGCGGTGATTGATGCCGGAGCGCTGGCCGAGTTATCAGAGGGCGACCATTCGGCGGTGTTCTCAACGCTTGACGGGCGATCAATTGTTGTCGACAGGGCGTTGACTCGGGTGAGCCCGAGCGGTGTGAAAGTGACATCGATTGCCGCAGGTGTTCCAGAGCGACGTGATGGGCTGGCTCCAACGTCATGGCTAGTCGCAGCTGGACCCTCAGTTGAGGTTGAGACAGGCTTGGTCATCATCAATCTCGATAACGTCGATCGAGAGGTGTCGCTGTCGACCTACGGCTCAAATGGACTGGTGGCGGTTGAGGGCTCAACAAAAATGATGCTGCCGGCAGCATCTCGAATTGTTGTCGACCTCACCGAGACGGAGGTGCTCGGTCGCCCGATCGCAGTTGAATCAACCGGTCGTCTTCTTGTTGAGCGCCGGGTGCCAAGCGCAGATGCGTTCTCGTCGGCGTGGGCGATTGCGGGAATGCCCTGCTGCTGAACTGGGCTGCGTTAGTCCAATGAATATGTGCTGCTGGTAGAACATCACCGTGATCCAAGTTTTACTTGCGTGTGTGATTGCGGCCGTCATCATTGCGGTCGCGAGGTGGCAACAGAATCAACGAGGGTCCGATGCGCCAACCCAACCGTCATGGCAGTTCCCAGCCCAGCTCGACCCAACCGATTTCGCTTCGTCACGTGGTCAGTGGTTGGTTGTTGTCTTCACGTCATCAACCTGCTCGACGTGCGATGATGTTGCGGCAAAGGCCGAGGTGCTTGCCTCATCTGCGGTTTCGGTCAACACGGTTGATTATCTCAATCGTGCCGATCTCCATCGGCGTTACGAGATTGACGCAGTTCCAACCGCAGTGATTGCGGACGAAAACGGAGTCGTCAAACGAGGTTTTATAGGTCCGGTCACCGCAACAGATTTATGGGCAGGACTTGCTGAGGTTCGTGAACCCGGGTCAGACGGTTGCTCGTCTACTGACTAGGCGTTGACCGCACGAACTCACAGCCAGGGCCGTGATCATAGTCGTGAATCGGCCTGAGACGATCTATTCGGGGCTTCCCAAGACATTGGCTTGAATTTGCTCATCGGTGCCTGATTCGGTAAGGCCTTGCTGAATGAGTTCAGCGACATGCGGCCCGTCGATTGTCTCGTTCTCGAGGAGGGATTCTGCGATGAGTTCGAGCCCGCGGTTGTGCTTGGTGAGCAGTTCCCGAGCCCGATNTTCTTGGCNNGTCAAAATCGAAGCGATTTCCTCGTCAAGCATTCGAGCGGTCTCGTCGGAGTATTCACGGCCGTTTGACATGAGATCTTCGCCGAGGAAGACCTGTTGCTGACTNGACCACGCCATCGGGCCNACCTTGTCGCTCATTCCCCATTCACGAACCATGCGGCGAGCAATCGATGTCGCCTGCTCAAGGTCATTAGCAGCACCAGAGTTGAGGTGCCCAAAGACGAGAATTTCAGCGACGCGGCCACCCATTGCTTTGCAAATGGTGTCCTCAAAATATTCCTTCGAGTACGTGTGGCGTTCTTGAGGGAGACTCCACGTCACGCCNAGCGCCATTCCNCGAGGCAGNATCGTCACCTTGTGAAGCGGATCGCCATTGGGTAGCACGGTTGCGAGGAGGGCATGTCCAGCTTCGTGAAAGGCAGTCGCCCGCTTCTCTTCTGCGTTGAGGATCATCGATTCCCGGCGAGCGCCAAGAACAACTCGNTCTCGAGCGTTTTCGAAGTCGATGCGCTCGATCTCATTTGAACTCCNCCGCACNGCGATNAGGGCGGCTTCGTTGACGAGGTTGGCAAGGTCGGCNCCGGCCATTCCTGGAGTTGCGCGTGCCATCGTTGACAGGTCGACATCGTTGCCCATCCGCTTATCGCGGCTGTGCACTTTNAGGATCTCGAGGCGCTCTTGATATTCGGGGAGCGGCACGACGATCTGGCGGTCAAATCGTCCAGGGCGCAGAAGCGCCGGGTCNAGGATGTCCGGGCGGTTGGTTGCCGCCATGATGACGATGCCTTCTGACGTTTCGAAACCGTCCATTTCCGACAGCATTTGGTTGAGGGTTTGCTCACGCTCATCGTGACCGCCGCCAAGACCAGCGCCACGCTTGCGGCCGATCGAGTCGATTTCGTCGATGAAAATGATCGCCTTCCCCATGCGACGAGCTTGCTGGAAGAGGTCTCGGACGCGGCTTGCGCCCACACCGACAAACATTTCCATGAAGTCAGAGCCGGTGACGCTGAGGAATCCAACCCCTGCTTCACCTGCAACCGCTCGGGCGAACAGGGTCTTTCCGGTTCCGGGCGGGCCGACGAGAAGAATACCCTTCGGGACCCGGGCACCAATTTCTGCGAACCGCTCAGGCATGCGAAGGAAGTCGACAACTTCGGTTATTTCTTGCTTNACCCCGTCGTAACCGGCGATATCGGTNAATGTCGTNGTCGGCTGGTCGGAANNATATGTCTTCGCNTTGCTGCGGCCGATTGACATTACATTGCCCATCTGGCCTTGAGCGCGGCGCTGCATCCACATGAAGAAGCCGATGATGAGCATGACGGGGAGCAACAACCCGGCGAGGTTGAGAAGCCAATTGGATGATGGTGTAATGAACTCGTAATCGACACCGGTCGAACGAATTAGTTCTTCATCGGTGTCTGAGAGTCCTCGTTCGCCACCTCCGGTGGAGGTGAATGACGACCCATCGGAGAGGGTGCCCGAGATCTCTCCGGTGACGTTGTTGATTTCGATCGATTGAACGGAGCCATTACGAACTTCGTCGATGAATTCCGAATACGAGATTGCTGGGCCGCTGGGGCCGTTCAGCATGCCCGGCAAGATGACGGCAGCGAGGAAGAGACCGATCGCAACCCAGGGAAGCCAGCGTCGCCATTGAGACTGGTTTTCTTGGCCGTTTTGGCGGTTTGAAGAGAGCTGGCCTGAATTTCAGCGATTCTCGCCGCGCGATTGATTGTTGCGGGGCGGGTCTGATCGGCCCTCGCTGCGACCCCGAGGGGGAGGGGGAGGTGGCGGAGGAAGGTTGTCCATAGCCCAAGGATAGAGGCATCCGCCGTTCTGGGCACGTCGTGCCCTACGGTTGTGACGTGTTTCGCCTTTGCACCAAAACGGGTTGTTCTGAGCATGCAACTGCAACGTTGAGTTACGAGTACCAGAATTCGCAGGTGTGGATCGACGGTTTATCGCCTGAACGTGAGCCACATTCGTACGATTTGTGCCGAGATCACGCTCGCCGTCTGACCGCCCCTCAGGGTTGGGAAGTTGTCGATCGACGCATCCAGCAACTCGGCTGGCGTGTCGCTGTCTGAACGATCTCCGTCTGTTCCGCTAGGGCGGGCGCTCGCACTGTGGTCGCTTGGCTGGTCGGTTGGGGGCATTCTTTTTGGGGGAGTTATCTATGCCCTTTCGTCGACAGAAAACGAAACCGACACTCTTGCGTTGACCGCAATGGCGGTTGCGTCGTGGACCTGCCTGTTGGTGGCGTTGTGGACGGCGTGCCGCATGCAGGCGGTTGATTTTCGAACAATGTTTGGGCTGTCGTTTCGGTGGATCGATCTCATCGGTATTCCGGTGGGTGTGTTGGCCCAGGTGATCGTTGTGCCGGTTATCTATGTGCCGTTGAGGGCGATCTGGCCTTCAATCTTTGATAGCTCTGCCCTTGAAGAAACAGCTAAAGATCTTGTCGATTCCGCCGGAGGCTGGAAGACCGTACTCCTCGTACTAGTGGTGGTGGTGGGTGCGCCGCTCGTCGAAGAGTTGGTGTATCGGGGCCTGTTGCAGCGCTCTGCCTCAGCGAGGTTCGGTTCCGTTGGAGGGTTGTTTACTGCGTCGATTTTTTTCGGTCTCATCCATCTTCGTCCGGTGGAGTTGCCGGGACTTGCCGTTGCCGGCCTTGTCTTCGGGATCATGCTGTTACGAACGGGCCGACTTGGTGCATCGATCATCACGCATGCATCGTTCAACGCAACAGGGATCTTCGCGCTCTTGCTCTTCAACTGACTAGGCCCGTAGGTGGCTGTTCTGTGAACGTTCGGCCGGTCGTGGCAGACTGGCAGCGTGAGTAGTGAGGTTGAGGCGCACAAAGGTTTCGGCATTGATGACTGCGAAACCGCTACCCGCGCACCTTCGCTGATGCAGCGATTACTCCTGCGGCTTACCCAGCGTCCACGCCGTTGGCTGACGTCGGAGTGGGATTCAAGTCGCATCTGGAAGTGTTCGTTTACGGCGTTCTCGCTTGCGGTGACGACGTCGATCATGATGAATGTTGTNCACCTCAATCCNTTGAGCCCGGGNGCAGACCTTATTTTCGACGACAACACGCCGACTGGTGGCGACTTTGGAGCCCATGTGTGGGGGCCAGCATTCCTGCGAGATCACCTGCTGCCGGGCTTCCGCCTCAACGGTTGGACCATGGATTGGTATGGCGGCATGCCGGCGTACCGGTTCTACATGGTGTTGCCGGCCCNTGNTGTGGTGCTCGTCGACGTGCTGCTCCCTTACGGCGTTGCGTTGAAGCTCATNGGTGTGCTCGGCTTGTTGACGCTGCCTGCCGCATGCTGGGGATTCGGCCGTCTTGCAAAATTCGCGTTTCCGATTCCTGAATTGTTCGCCTTTGCTGGCCTCGCCTTTTTGCTCGACGAAAGTTTCACGATCTACGGCGGCAACTTGAAGTCGACGATGGCGGGAGAATTCTCGTTTTCGATCGCACTCACATTGGCGATGCTTGCCCTCGGTGCATTGGCTGGTGGGTTGAGAACTGGCAAATACCGGGTGTGGACGGCGGCACTGATCGCAGCTGCTGCGGTATCGCATGGAATCGTCCTCATCTTCATAGCGGTGGCGGCACTCGTGTTCACTGCGCTGTGGGTCGATCGCAATNGTNGGCGATGGGTGTTGACGACCGGCATCACCGCNTTCTTGCTCGTTGCGTGGTGGGTTGGNCCGTTCCTGATGAATCACGAGTACATGACCGANATGAANTATGGCCCTCGGCCAGAGGGNNCTGAGGATTCGTTCTGGGACATGTTTTTCCCGNTGACNGCGCCGTTAGACATCATCATCTCCGTGCTCGCAATCATCGGGGTCGTGTGGAGTGTGCTTCGTCGTCATCAGAACGGAAGCGCGCTCGGCATAACCGGTCTTGTGCTTGTTGCCGGGGTCTATCTAGCTCGAGATTCGCTTCCNGTGATTGGGCTGCTGTGGAACCCNNGATTGTTNCCGTTCCTCTACCTCGTTCGGTACATGCTGATGATGGTTGGTGCTATTGCGGTCATGAATGTTGTGTGGAACGTCGTGAAGGAGCGGCACGCAGTCAACCCGGTTGGNCATCGGGTTGCGACAGGATTCGGAGNAATTTCNGCACTCTGTGTGCTCAGNGTGCTGGGCTTCATGTTCCAGGTGCTGCCGGGTGGAGGTATCACCACTCACAATGGTGCACAGGTATATGGCTGGGGGCCATTTAAGGCGACGTCAACAAACGTGAGAGCGTCCGGAGATGGGTGGTCGACCTACAACTTCACTGGCTACGAGGGGCGTGGCGCTGCGTATACCGAGTATCACTCCATCGTCGAGGCAATGGGGGTGCTCGGTGATGACCCTGCGCATGGCTGCGGCCGAGCGCTCTGGGAGAACAGCCCTGATAACGGCCAGTACGGCACGACGATGGCGCTGATGCTCTTGCCGTTCTGGACGGACGGGTGTATCGGGTCGATGGAGGCGTTGTTCTTCGAGGCATCTGGAACAACTCCGTATTCGTTCTTGGCAACTGCAGCGATGTCTAAACAGTCATCGAACCCGGTACGTGAACTTCGATATATCGATAACAACGCCTCGGTTGGCGTGCGGCACCTTCAAGACTTGGGCGTGAAATACGCCATGGTGCGCACCGATGAGGCAAAAGGTGAAGCCCGGCAGCAGCCTGNGTTGACCCTNGTCGCATCGTCNGGCCCGTGGGAGGTTTACGAGGTAGCAAATTCCGACATTGTCGTGCCGCTTGCGNTGCAGCCGGTGGTGGTGAATGAGCGNGCTGGTGATCAACGTGAGCGCCATCTCGAACTTGGAACGAGTTGGTTTCAGCATCCTTCAGATTGGGTTGCGATGCCAGCGGATGATGGTCCTGAGTCGTGGCAGCGGATTGATGCAGTAGTCGATGTGAGCCGGCAGGAGGGTCGGCCCGGAGNGCCTGGGCGTCGCGTCGACATTGTGGTTCCTGCCGAGCCCATCACCAAGGTTTCGCTTCCGACCATATCGATCGACAACGTGGTGATCGATCAGGACACCATTGAATTCGAAGTTGATCAGACGGGGGTGCCGGTGCTCATCAAGGTGAGTTACTTTCCGAACTGGTCGGTTGAAGGAGCCGACGAGGTGTACCGAATCGCTCCGAATGCAATGGCGGTAGTACCAACGAGCAACGAGGTGTCGCTGACATATTCCCGTACCGGCCTTGATTGGGTGACGGTTCTGCTGTCGCTTGCGGGCATCGGCCTTTGTATACGCTGGCGTCTTGAGGGGGATCTCGACCATGNTCAGTCNCNCGCNCCNGTTGATGATGCTCTCGCCGACNATGTCGTTCTTNTGAACGAGAGCGGCACTTCGTAATCGCCAGTTAGCCTCCCGGCAATGGCAGATCTCTCCCGGATCGTAAAAGCGTACGACGTTCGAGGTGTCGTCCCGGAAGAATTTGATGTTGCAACGGCTCGGGCTCTCGGCTCAGCGTTTGCCGGCTATGTCAGCTCAGATGCGATTGTCGTTGGTCGAGACATGCGTCCAAGTGGGCCAGAGTTTGTAGATGCATTCGCCGAGGGTGCACAAGATGTCGGGGTCAACCTGATCGACCTCGGTCTCGTGTCGACCGACCTTCTCTATTTCGCTTCAGGGCGCCTTGATCTGCCCGGTGCTGTCTTTACGGCGTCGCACAATCCTGCGCAGTACAACGGCATCAAGTTCTGTCAGGCGGGGGCTCGGCCTGTCGGCATTGATTCTGGCTTGGCAGACATTCGTGATGCTNCCCAGGCAATGCTTGACGGAGACGTGCCAGAGGTAGCGGCAGAGCGTGGTCAACGCGAACNACGCGACATGCTCGATGCGTTTGTCGATCACGTCATGTCNTTNGTTGATGTCTCGGCANTGAAGCCAATGCGTGTTGTTGCCGATACGGCGAATGGCATGGGCGGTCTCGTGGTGCCAGCACTCTTCGAAAGACTTCCAATGATCGAACTCGAGGTTATGTATGGAGAGCTCGACGGCACGTTTCCTAATCATCCGGCCGATCCGTTACAGCCCGCAAACCAGCGAGACCTTCAAGCGAGAGTGGTGTCGGGCGGATTCGACCTCGGGTTGGCCTTCGATGGTGATGCTGACCGGGTCTTCATCGTTGACGAGAAGGGCGTCGGGCTGAGCGGATCGGTAACGACGGCGATCCTTGCAGTGGCGATGCTGCGCAATCATCCGGGGTCAACGATTTTGCATAATCTCATTTGTTCGAAAGCGGTGCCAGAAACGATTTCAGCCCATGGCGGAAACCCGGTCCGCACTCGTGTTGGCCACAGTTACATCAAAACAGAGATGGCCAGTAGGAATGCTGTGTTTGGTGGCGAGCACTCGGCTCACTACTACTTTGCTGACAATTTCAAAGCAGATTCAGGTTTGATCGCAAGCCTCATTATGATCTCTGAACTAGCTCGTTCGGGCTCAACACTTTCAGAGATGCGCAGGCCCTACGAGCCGTATGTCGCTTCAGGCGAGATCAACACGGTGGTCGACGACCCCTCGGCGGTTATCGACCGGGTTCGAGACGCGTATTCGCAGTGCGATCTCGATGAGCTCGACGGGCTTACCGTCGACTCGGGCGAGTGGTGGTTCAACCTCCGCCCCTCGAATACCGAACCGCTACTGCGATTGAACCTTGAGGCTACAGACGTAGCGTCATGTGACGCTCAGGTCGCAGAAGTGCTCCACATCATCACCGCATAGGTGTGCTGATTGCACAGCAACTGCTCGGTACGCTGTAGGCGAAATGAAAAGGAGACGACATGTCACTCGACCCCCAGCTTCTTGAAATCTTGGTTTGCCCCGAAGATAAGGGTGCGTTGGTGTATGTCGAGTCCGAAGGCGTGCTGCTGAACGAGCGGCTCCTTCGCACCTATCCAGTTCGTGACGACATCCCGGTGATGCTTATTGATGAGGCCTCTCAGGTCTCTGACGACGAGGTGCAGCGGCTGCTTGCGATTGCCGCAGGTTGACAGCGTCCGTCACGGTTTCGATTCACAACGTTAGGCTGAGGTCTTCGGCGGGCTGTCGTGATCGGGCCAGGAGGCTCCGGCTCGTTCCTCAATCAGACTTCCACTAAACGACTTCAGTCGAGGAGAACCGCCATGTCTACCCAAACCCGTATTTCGGCTTCGCGAGATTTCCGTGTTGCTGATCTTTCATTGGCACCATTTGGCCGCAAAGAGATGTTGCTCGCTGAGCATGAAATGCCAGGCCTGATGGCAATTCGTCGGGAGTATGCGTCCACCAAGCCGCTTGCTGGNGCTCGCATTTCAGGCTCGCTGCACATGACGNTTCAGACGGCAGTGCTCATTGAGACGTTGACGGCGCTNGGTGCGGAAGTTCGNTGGGCTTCATGCAACATTTTTTCCACCCAAGACCACGCAGCAGCAGCGGTTGTCGTGGGGCCTGACGGCACCGAAGACGATCCGCAGGGCGTGCCAGTCTTTGCCTGGAAGGGCGAAACCCTTGAGGAATATTGGTGGTGTACCGAGCAGATGATGACCTGGGAAGGTCACGACGGGCCCAACATGATCCTTGACGATGGCGGCGACGCAACGCTGTTGCTTCACAAGGGTGTTGAGTACGAAGCAGCCGGGCAGGTGCCTGACCCGACCGAAGCGAGTAACGCAGAACTCGCCGTCATCCTGGGGCTGTTGCAGCGCACGCTTAAATCTGACCCAACAAAGTGGACGCGCATGGCGAAGCTCATCAAAGGTGTCACCGAAGAGACCACCACAGGTGTGAAGCGGCTCTACAAGATGGCTGAGGACAACACGTTGTTGTTCCCGGCAATAAATGTGAACGACTCGGTCACCAAATCGAAGTTCGACAACCTCTACGGATGCCGTCACTCATTGGTCGACTCGATCAGTCGTGGAACCGACATCATGTTGGGTGGCAAGGTTGCGGTCGTTTGCGGGTACGGCGATGTTGGTAAGGGCTGTGCTCAGTCTCTGCGTGGCCAGGGTTGCCGAGTGATCGTTACTGAGATCGACCCGATCAACGCGCTGCAGGCTGCTATGGAGGGCTTGCAGGTGCTTCCTCTCGATGAGGTTGTCGGAGATGCCGATTTGTTCGTCACTGCGACGGGTAACGCCGACATCATCACCGTCGACCACATGTGTGAGATGAAGCACAACGCGATCGTCTGCAATATCGGTCACTTCGACAACGAAATTGATATGGCTGGACTTGCTCGCTCAGGTGCGGTTCGTGATGAGTTGAAGCCGGGAACCGACGTCTGGACGTTCGATGATGGTCATCAGGTGATCGTCCTTGCGGAGGGACGCCTTGTGAATCTGGGATGTGCAACCGGTCATCCGAGCTTTGTGATGAGTTGCTCGTTCTCGAATCAGGTGCTTGCCCAGATCGAGTTGTTTAACCATCTCGATCGGTATCCGCTTGGTGTTCATGTGTTGCCGAAGCATCTCGATGAGCGTGTCGCCACGTTCCACCTCGACTCGTTGGGTGTGCGGTTGACGAAACTCACCGACGAGCAGGCCGAATATCTCGGTATCGAGCCGTCGGGTCCTTTCAAGCCAGAGCACTACCGTTACTGAGCACCAACTGTTACACCCCTGCGTCATGCTGTCGCAATGGTGTTTCACAATCTGTTTCAATTCTGCCGAGGAGCCCTCACGCAGGTCGTCGACGCCGTTTGTCCGCCAACTTGTGCGGCGTGCGGCAGAGCCGGAGCCGAGGTGTGCCGGTTGTGTCGATGCTCCATGATCGAACAGTTGCGTTCGGTNTCGACANNTACACCGGTTGAGACCAACCGCACGATTGTTGGCGAGTTCAGTGGGTGTCTTCGTGACGTTGTCAACGGCATGAANTTCAAGAAGCATCGGGGTGCGGCAAATTATCTGGGTGGCCTGTTATCTCGGCGCATTATCNGCGATGGCCTCGTTCCGGGGGTTGACGTNCATGCGGTCACGTGGGTTCCTGCCCCGGCACCTCGTCGTCGTGAGCGCGGTTTTGATCCGAGTGAGTTGATGGCTCGCATGGTAGGGGCTCAGCTCGGCCTGCCGGTTATTCGAACGCTAGTTAGAGCTGACTCTGGAGAGCAAAAAACTCGGGGTGGTGTCGAGNGTTGGAATGGCCCTGGTTTCAGGGGACGGCNCACCCACTATTTCCGGNTGTTGTTGATCGATGATGTNGTGACCACCGGAGCAACCCTTGCGGCGGCATCNGGCGCCCTAAGAACTGCCGGAGTCAGCCACATCCATGTCGCTGCGGTTGCAGCGACACCGAAACGCGTTGCCGAAGGGCGTGAGGCAACAAGCGAGCGATATCGGGCGGCAGCCTGAGAGCACCCGCCGATAGGCTCATGACCGCATGGGAATTCTTGATCGCGTCCTTCGCGCTGGTGAGGGAAAGAAATTAAAGGCTCTTGAGGGCATCGTGCCCGATATCGGCGCGCTCGGAGACTCGATCGGATTGCTGTCAGATGATGACCTCCGTCATAAAACCGTTGAATTTCGGGAGCGGCTTGACCGTGGCGAAACCCTCGACGATCTTCTCATCGAGGCGTTCGCAGTTACTCGTGAAGCAGCCACTCGTGTGCTGGGACAGCGTCATTACGACGTCCAGTTGATGGGTGGTGCGGCATTGCACTTCGGCTGGGTAGCCGAAATGAAAACCGGAGAAGGCAAAACCCTCGTCTCAACCCTGCCGGCCTACCTCAACGGGCTGTCAGGCAACGGCGTGCACCTCGTCACTGTCAACGATTATCTCGCTCGTCGAGATGCTGAATGGATGGGACAGTTACATCGTTGGCTCGGCTTGACGGTCGGCTTGGTTATTCCGGGTGTGAAGACCGGCTCAGATGAAAAGCGCGCCAGTTACGGCTGCGATATCACCTACGGAACGAATAACGAATTTGGTTTCGACTACCTGCGCGACAATATGGCGGGTCGATTGAGTGACAAAGTGCAACGTGGTCACTCGTTTTGCATTGTTGACGAGGTCGACTCCATCCTTATCGACGAGGCGCGAACCCCACTGATTATCTCTGGGCGAGTTGGCGATGCCGCAAAGTTGTATTACCGATTCGCGTCGATTGTGCGGACCCTCACCCGTGACGTTGATTACGAGGTTGAAGAAGATAAGCGAGTTGTTGTTCCGCTCGAGCCCGGCATCGAGAAGGTCGAGCAAGCCCTAGGAGTCGAAAACCTCTACGACGATGTGCAGGCAAACTTCGTTCACCAGTTCACGGTGGCGTTGAAAGCAAAAGAGTTGTACCGCCGCGACAAGGATTACATCGTCCAAGGCGGAGACGTAAAGATCGTTGACGAGTTCACTGGTCGAATTCTCGAGGGTCGCCGTTGGTCTGAAGGTATTCACCAGGCAGTCGAGGCAAAAGAGGGCGTCAAGATCAAAGAGGAGAATCAGACCCTCGCAACGATCACCCTGCAGAACTACTTCCGCATGTACGACAAGCTTGCCGGTATGACCGGTACTGCCTCGACCGAGGCGGCTGAACTCATGAATACCTACGGACTCGGTGTCGTTCCCATTCCAACGAATCGAGAAATTGCGCGGCTCGATCAGGCAGACCTGATTTACAAGAGTGAGGTCGGAAAGTTCAACGCAGTCATCGATGACATTGTCGAGCGTCACGCAACTGGCCAGCCGGTGCTTGTCGGCACGGTGTCGGTTGAAAAGAGCGAGTTGCTCTCAAAGATGATGAGAGATCGTGGCATCGACCACGAGGTGCTGAACGCAAAACAACACACCCGAGAGGCAGAAATCGTCGCCCAAGCTGGCCGGCTTGGGTCGATCACGGTCGCAACGAATATGGCGGGACGTGGTGTCGACATCCTCCTCGGTGGCAACGCCGAACTGCTCGCCCGGAGAGAGGTGCTGAAGGAAGGCTTCGACGAAGAGTTGCTCGTCGATGATTTCGCCCTTCCGCAGCCGTTAGAGCACATGCCCNANGACTTCCGCGAACAACGAGTTGCCGCNTTNGANCGCTACNAGNATCACGTCAANCGNTTNTCCANCGAATGTGGTGAAGAGGGGTCGAAAGTAAGGGAACTCGGCGGCCTATANGTCATTGCCTCNGAACGGCACGANAGCCGCCGTATCGATAANCAGTTGCGTGGACGTTCTGGTCGCCAAGGAGACCCCGGGGAAAGTCGCTTTTATCTCAGTCTCGATGATGAACTGATGCGGTTGTTCGCCACCGGCGCCCTGCAGTGGGCAATGGGGCGTTTCGATGAGGATGAGGCAATCGAAGCGAAGATGGTGACGAAGGCCATTGAACGTGCCCAGACCACCGTCGAGCAGAAAAATGCCGAAGTCCGTAAGAACGTCCTCAAATATGACGAGGTGATGAACGAGCAGCGCAAGATCATTTACCAGCGGCGCGATCAGATNCTTGAGGGGGCCGATCTTCGCTCTGCTGCTTATGAGTACCTCGATGACGCNGTCTCTGATCTNGTTGGCATCCACTGTGTGTCGGCAGCCACCGACGAGTGGGATCTCGACGGTCTCTTGAAGGAAACTGCGCTGTATTGGCCAACGACCGCAACGACAGATGAGCTNGGGCGCCTNCACACCTCGCAAGAAGTCATCGAGGTNCTACTCGCAGAGTCGCGTAACCATTACGAGCANCGCGAGGTTGAACTTGGCGAGGAAGTGATGCGTCAGGTCGAACGGCAGGTGATGTTGCGCATTATCGACCAGCGTTGGCGAGAGCATCTCGAAGAGATGGATTATCTTCAAGAGGGCATCAACCTTCGAGCGATGGGCCAAAAAGACCCGCTCGTTGAATGGCAGCGCGAAGGTTTCCAGATGTTCGGCGCAATGATGGCCGGCATTGCAAGAGATTTTGTCCGTTACGTGATGAACGTGCAGGTCACTCAGCCCGACGAGCCTCAACTCACGCCAAAGGTGCTGAATATGCAACAGACGTCTAGCGAGTCGTCGAACGAAAGCGGATTTGCCTCAGCGAGGGCTGCGGCGGTCGCTGAAGAATCGGGTGCCCCGGCACCGACGGCTGCGCCCCCTCCTGCGGCAAAGCAGCAGACGGTAGTGAAAGATGCGTTCGAGAAGACGCCTCGAAACGCTCCGTGCCCTTGTGGTTCGGGCTCAAAATTTAAGAACTGTCACGGCGCAGCCTGACGAGAGAGTGAGATGCGCGACTTTACTGATGACATTCGCGACCTTGTTCGCCGGGTAGACGAAGCCTCTTCGTATCTGCATATTCCCGAAGGCCGTGACCGACTCATTGAGCTGGAGGCCGAAATCTCCCGACCGGATCTGTGGGATGACGCCGATAAAGCCAAAGCGGTTAATGCTGAATATGCAGCCGTGAAAGATGACGTCGATACCTATTCGCAGATCGTTGCGTCGGTGTCAGATGTCGAGGTGTTGCACGAGCTCGCGCGCGATGAAGATGATGCCAGCCTCGANCCCGAAATTGAGGAGTCAATTGCCGCAGTTGCTGTCCAACTCGACCAACTTGAACTCCGCAGCCTGTTCACCGGCGATCATGATGACTCGGCGTGCATCGTGCAGATCAATGCAAAAGATGGTGGAGTCGATGCCCAAGACTTCGCCGAAATGTTGCTTCGTATGTACGGNNGGTGGGCNGAGCGTCGNGGGTTTGCAATCGAATTGAACTATCAGTCAGANGGCACTGAGGCAGGTATCAACTCTGCTGAGGTCACGATTACTGGNCGTTATGCNTACGGTNTGATGACTGCTGAGCGGGGAACGCATCGNCTNGTTCGTATCAGCCCGTTCGATAACCAGGGTCGCCGGCAGACAAGTTTTGCGGCGGTTCAGGTGTGGCCAGTGATGGATGCACCTGACATCGATATCAACGAGGCAGATATTCGTATGGAGGTGTTTCGCGCATCGGGTGCAGGTGGCCAGCACGTAAACAAGACATCATCCGCAGTGCGCCTGATTCACGAGCCCACCGGGCTTGTCGCTTCCTCCCAGGAAGAACGCAGTCAGCTGCAAAACCGAGAACGCGCGCTCGGACGTCTTCAAGCTATGTTGGCCGCCAAAATTGAAGAGGAACATCAAGCAGAACTTGATGCGATTGGTGGGAAGCAGGCCCAGGTCGGTTGGGGAAGCCAGATTCGTTCATACGTGATGCAGCCGTACCAGATGGTGAAAGACCTTCGAACCGAAGTCGAGTCGGCAAATGTGTCAGGCATTTTTGATGGCGACCTTGACGAATTTATGGAGGGTTATCTCCGTTGGCGTCGGTCATCGGAGGACGAGGCCTGAACCACTCGTTACTGAATGGCGAACTACCCTTGATGTTGTCATGATTCGGCTCGAAAATGTCACAAAGCGCTACTCGTCTGAGGTAGTCGCTCTTGACGATGTGAGTTTCGAGGTACCCAAGGGTGAATTTGTCTTTCTTGTGGGTCCGTCAGGTTCAGGGAAAAGCACCCTGTTGCGTTTGATCAACCGTCAGGAGCGGCCGGAGGAGGGCTCGGTCTGGGTTGCCGGCCGCGACATTGTCGACATGCCTAATAACCGCATTCCCCAACTTCGCCGAAACATCGGAAATATCTTTCAGGACTACAAACTGCTCCTCAACAAGACGGTGTTCGAAAATATTGCCTTCGCGCTCGAGGTCATCGGGCAACCACAGCATGTGATCTCTCAGCAGGTGCCTGCCGTCATTGACCTCGTGGGATTGTCGGGCAAGGAAGATCGTTTTCCCCATCAGTTATCCGGTGGTGAGCAGCAACGTGTGTCAATTGCGCGGGCGTTCGTCAATCGCCCACTTATTCTCGTTGCTGACGAACCGACTGGAAATCTGGACCCCAGCACTGGTGAGGGCATTATGCGGTTGCTCGATCGGATCAATGGGACGGGCACGACGGTTGTAATGGCAACACACGATCGACGGATTGTCGATGCAATGCGTCGGCGCGTTGTGCAGCTCGATCGAGGAGTGATCGTTCGTGATCAAGAACGAGGTGTGTACCAGTGATGTCACGCCTCAGATACATGTTTCGTGAGACCGGTGAGAGCATTCGCCGTAATCCAACTCTTTCTGTTGCTTCGGTCATTACCGCTGCGGTGTCGCTACTCATTTTCGGGCTGACTCTCATCATTCAGCATGGCTTCGACAATTTGCTGTCCCAATGGGAGGGCGGAGTCGAGATGATCGTCTATGTGAATTCAGGTGCAGGCGAAGAGCAGCGCGTCGTCATTGAGGACGCGCTGGGTCAACAGCAGGGTGTCACGATCGAATCATGGTCATATTGCGATGTTGCTTGTTCGCTCTCTGATGCCGATCGTCTCTTTGCCGGTGACCCGGTGACGAGATCACAGCTCACGGAACTCAACATTCCGACGCAGTACAAAGTGGTTCCGCTTGACGCAACGCAAGTCGATATTTTGCGGGGCTTGCGTGACCGTTATCTCGAATTACCGAATGTGTATTCGGTGCAGCTCGCAGAAGAACAACTCGATCTCATTTCAAAACTGCAGGGCTTTGTGTCGACGTATACGACAGGCCTGTGGATTGCGTTGATGGTTGCAGCATCGCTGCTGATTTGGAACACGATTAGAACAGCGATGTTTGCTCGGCGTCGAGANATNGAGGTGATGAAGCTCGTTGGCGCGACCGACTGGTTCATCAGGCTTCCGTTCATGCTCGAAGGGCTATTGCAGGGCGTCGCTGGGGGAGCGGTTGCGTCGGTTGCAATGTGGTTCATCAACGGACGCTGGACGGCAGGGGTGGAGGCATTCCCCGCTAATTCGGGCATGACAGCTCTGGTCGTGGTCGACGGGTACGAATGGCGTGTCGGTCTGATCGTTGTGCTGTTCGGCGCGCTAATTGGAACAATTGGTTCCGGAACTGCCGCCTCCAAATTCCTTGATGTGTGACGTTCAGGCCATGATGTAGGGATGGCTGCACCTACCGACCTTGACCCATCTACCTACGAACACATCGAACTTGAGATTGCCGATGGTATAGCGACGATCTGGATGAATCGGCCCGACAAGATGAACGCGTTTACTGAGCTCATGCGTTACGAGATCATCGATGCTCTCGATCACACCGATGCTGATGATGACGTTCGGGCGGTGATCTTTACAGGACGTGGTCGAGCATTTTGTGCTGGGGCCGATCTGTCATCGGGCGAAGGCACCTTCTCTCGTGGCGGCTCAGACATTGTGGGGCGCAATGGTGTGCCTCGTGATGGTGGCGGAACCGTGAGCCTCAGAATCTACGACTCAAAAAAGCCTGTCATCGGCGCAATCAACGGTGCTGCTGTCGGTGTCGGTGTCACGATGACACTTCCGATGGATATTCGACTGGCATCAACTGCAGCAAAGTTCGGTTTCGTCTTCTCACGACGCGGCATTGTTCCAGAAGCAGCATCGAGCTGGTTCCTCCCGCGATTGGTGGGTATCAGCCGAGCCATGGAGTGGGTGGCATCGGGTGAGGTGTTCCCCGCCGAAGAGGCGATGGCAGGCGGTCTTGTCCGATCGGTCCATGAGCCTGACGATTTGTTGCCCGCTGCGTACGCTCTCGCTCGCAGATTGACAGAATCATCATCACCGGTCTCGATTGCGGTTGCGCGGAAGATGATGTGGAGAATGCTCGGAGCAGATCACCCGATGGCCGCGCACAAGGTTGATAGCCGTGGCATTTTGGAGCGCGGCCGCTCTGAAGATGTCAAAGAGGGCATAAATTCGTTCTTCGAGAAGCGAGCGCCACAGTTCCCCGACAAGGTGTCTGATGGACTTGGAACGATCTTTTCTGACTGGGACGACCCCACCTACGACTCGTAATCGTTGCGTAAGCTGTTCCCGTGAATGAAGAGCCGCTCTATGAGCGCGTCGGCGGCGAGGAGTTCTTTCGAGAGCTTGTCGAAGCGTTCTACGACGGCATTGCAACCGACGCCCTTCTTGCGCCCCTCTACCCGGAGTATCCAGATTTTGGGCCGGCCAAAGACCGACTTGCGTTATTTTTGATCCAGTACTGGGGAGGCCCGCACACCTATATGGAACAGCGTGGGCACCCGAGGTTGCGCATGCGCCACCTCCCATTTGTCGTCGGCGAGAAAGAACGTGATCATTGGCTCATGCACATGGCATCAGCCGTTGAGAAGGTGTGCGATGGCCGCGATGGTGGTGCCGATATTGCAAGGGAACTTCTCGACTATTTCGTTCCGGCTGCCGATCACCTTCGTAACGATCAGCCGCTCGGACTAAGGCCATGACGTCGCCGGCGATCAAGGTGAATGACCTTGTTGTCGAGTACACGTCATCACAAGGCACGATCCGTGCGGTAAACAGCCTTGATCTCTCCATCGCTGGAGGGGAGGTCTACGCGCTGCTCGGTGAGAATGGCGCCGGAAAGACATCAACGGTCGAGGTGCTCGAAGGTCACCGCAGCAGAGTTGGTGGCCACGTTGAGGTTCTTGGCATCGACCCAACTGCCGGAGGGTCTCGTCGGAGGGAGTTACGTGATCAGATCGGCATCGTGTTACAAACGAGCGGAATCGAACCTGAGATCACGCCTCGTGAAGCGTTGACGCTATTCGGCGCGGTGTATCGAAACCCATATTCCCTGTCTGACATCGTCGAACGGGTTGGTTTAGATGACTTTATTGATCAGCGCGTCGGATCATTATCTGGAGGTCAGCGCCGTCGTCTCGACCTTGCGGTGGCGGTGATTGGTCGCCCTCGGGTGTTGTTTCTCGATGAGCCGACGACCGGCTTTGATCCATCTGCCCGAAGGAACGCGTGGGAACTCGTTCGGAGTTTGCATGCTGATGGAACGACCATTCTGCTCACCACGCATTACCTCGAAGAGGCCGAGTTTCTTGCCGACCGAGTTGGTGTGATTTCACGTGGTGAGATGTTGGTCGAGGGCCCTCCCCGAGAATTGCAACAGGCCCACGGACGTAGCGTGATGTCGGTCGAGATTGCGGGTGCCGGTTCGCTATCTGATGTTGAGGCGTCGGTTGCGGCTGTGCTGGATGGAATCTCGTCGACGTTGGCCTGGCAGGGCGCGCGACTACTCATCACGACTGAGGAAACCACGAAGGTGCTGGAGCGAATTACCGGATGGGCGCTATCGACGGGTACTGATCTCAGCGAGTGGTCGATTGAGCGCCCTTCTCTCGAGCAGGTCTTCCTTGAGTTGAATGCCGACATCGATCGAGAGGGTGACGATGACTGAAGCCCGTCAATTTCCACCATCTCTGCCGTTGCTCATTCGGCAGGCGGGTCACCAGCTGCGACTCTTTGTGCGGGTTCCGGCCGCTGTCTTTTTCACGATTGCCCTTCCATTCGTGGTGTTACTTATCATCAACGCGACCTCGGGTGATCGTCTGATTCGCGACCCGAATGGTGAATGGCCGGTTGATGCGTTTGTGTGTGTTGCGATCGCCGCCTTTACAGCCGTGTCGGCAACGTTCACCAATCTCGCGAATATGGTTCCGATTCGGCGTGAAGAAGGTGTGCTGCAGCGTTGGAGGTCGACGCCGTTGCCCGTGTGGGTGTTCGTCGGCGGGCATGTTCTTGCTGCCGTAGTCATTGCAGTGGCAAGTGTGATGTTCATGCTTGCAGTCGGTGTTGCGCTCTATGGAGTGTCGGTGCCGCTGAGTTCAATACCTGCTCTCGTGGTCACCGTTGCGGTTGCGACTACTGCATTTGCGGCGATGGGCATGGCNGTTGCGGCATTAGTGCCGACGGCAAGTGCCGCATCAGGGGTCGCGAACGCAATCGTGTTGCCGATGGCGCTCATTTCGAACGTGTTTATTCCGATGGAGTCTCCGCCGACTGCGCTTGATGTTGCTGCAAACCTGTTGCCACTTCGACCTTTCGTCGATGCGGTGCAAGCCCCGTTGCATCCGCTTGACCCGACGACGGTTCCTCAGTGGGGTGCTCTTGGCGTCATCGTGCTGTGGGGGGTTGCCGGTTTCGCTTGTGCGGTTCGGACCTTTCGCTGGAATGCAGCCCCTGGCGGAAGCACTCGACGGCGACGGGCGGCCCACCAATCGGGCTGACGTCGGGCGGTAGCGAATTGTGCTGCGAACTGGGTTCGTTATCTCAACGCAAAGCAGGCGATTGCTGAGGCCGCGGCCGCATTTAACGAATCAACGTTCGACGACATGGGGATACGGGCTGCGATGCAGCGAGCCATAGTCGACGGTTGGAGCCCCGCTCGCTCAGATCCGATGAGTACTGCTCGTGGACGGCTGGGGTCGAGCTCTGCGGCCACACGATCGATCGGAGCGGCGGTCTCATCAGGGGTGAGCGCAATGAGGTCGCGTCGACCATCGAGGGCTTCGGCTTTGAGAAGACCTTCAAGATCTGATGTGCGTGCGTGAGGGAGCTCGAATGTGGTTCCCATCGCAACGCGAAGCGATCGCCGAGAGAGCGGGTCTCCGCTCTCTCCGTCGAGCAGCAAGCCGTCCCAGCCGAGTCCAGCAGCGTTTCTCACAATTCCGCCTATGTTCGCTGGGTTGTCAACCTGTTCAACGATCACGAGACGGTGGGTTCGCGCGAGTAGCGAAGTAGCGCTCGGTCTGGGTGGACGCTCAAAAATCGCAACGATGGGGTGAGGCATGCCGAGTCCGGTGACGAGCCGGCGAATGTCATCACCTCCGATGAACACGTCGACGCCGAGGTCATGAGCGATGGGTGGCACTCGTTGCTCGTCAGCGAGAGCAGCAACCGGTGTACAGCCAGCTCGAAATGCTCGTTCAACAACGAGATCGCCCTCGGCGAGAAAGAGGCCAGATCCATGGTCATCGCGCTTGTCGGCGCGTGTGGTGAGCCCTCGTTCTCGCAGTCGAAACAGAGCGAGTCGCTCGTCGTCAACCGACTCGATCTTGACGAATGGCATGTCAGAAGTCGGTATCAGAAGTGATANGGGAAGGGCGACCAGTTAGGATCACGCTTCTCGAGGAACGCGTCACGTCCTTCGGCGCCTTCGTCTGTTCCGTAGGCAAGCCTGGTGGCCTCGCCGGCGAAGACTTGTTGACCCACGATGCCGTCGTCGACAAGGTTGAATGCAAACTTCAACATNCGTTGAGCGGTCGGGCTCTTCCCGCAGATGGTTCGGGCCCATTCGAGAGCGGTGCGTTCAAGTTCGGCGTGATCAGCCACAGCGTTTACTGCGCCCATCCGATGCATGTCGTCGGCTGAATACTCTGAGCCGAGAAAGAAAATCTCTCGAGCAAATTTCTGTCCGACCATCTTCGCAAGGTAGGCCGACCCATACCCTGCATCGAACGACGCCACGTCGGCATCGGTCTGTTTAAATTTCGCGTGTTCGCGACTCGCAATGGTGAGGTCACACACCACGTGAAGGCTGTGTCCGCCACCTGCAGCCCAGCCGGGGACAACACACATCACGACCTTCGGCATGAACCTGATGAGCCGCTGCACCTCAAGGATGTGAAGGCGACCCGATCGAGCAGGGTCGACTGAATCTGCGGTCTCACCATCGGCATAGCGGTAGCCATCTCGACCTCGGATACGTTGATCGCCACCCGAGCAAAACGCCCAACCCCCATCTTTTTGAGAGGGGCCATTGCCGGTGAGCATGACGCAGCCAACATCGCTTGACATACGGGCATGATCGAGCGCTCGATATAACTCGTCGACCGTATGGGGGCGGAAGGCATTGCGAATGTCTGGACGATCGAATGCGATGCGCACGCATCCAACGTCGCGGGCGCGGTGGTAGGTGATGTCGGTGAAGTCAAACCCGGGGACAACGTCCCATTGGGAGGCATCGAAAATTTCTGAGGTGTCGGGGCGGGCGCTCATGACTCTATTGTCGCCGCTTCGGGCTCATTTGCTGTCATCGTTCCGCTGTTTGGTGCCTCGCATGAGTCTGCAGTGTTGAGTCGCTGGTGGAGCGCGACGGCTAACAGAACCACCGATAACACGGCGAGGATCGGTTGGGTGGGGGCGAACCAGTCGAGTGCCCCAGATGTACCGAGTGCGATGACGACGAGTTTGTTGCAGACCGGGCAACCGATTGCGAAGAAGCCGAGTAGGCTGCCTGCGATTCCTCGGTGTCCGTGCGTGACGGGCTGTGGTTGAGCGACATATGTGGCGAGCAGTAAACCGCCGAGCAGTGAGGTGACGGCGAGGCTGGGGTAACTCCACCAGGTGACGTCGACCGGACGCCCAAATAGGGGGTTCGGGATGACATCGGTGGGAAGACCGACGGCGAGAGCGACCGCCACGGCGCCGACGATTGCGGTAAGCCAGTGTCGTTGACGCCAGTTCCGCATGGAGATGACGGTATCTGACGTGGAGTCGAGTTGGTCAGAGGCGAAGAAGAGCGGTGGTGGCAGCAGCCGCCAATATCACCACGATGATGGGTGCTCGTCGCCAGATGAGCACAGCGGCAACAGCGACGCCTGCGCTTCGTGCATCGATGGTGAGAGATTTTCCGCTTGCGAATGTGAGTTGGGCAATGACAGCACTGACAACTGCGGCTGGGATAAGTGATCCGAGCCGCTCGAACATCGGAACTCTGCGCACGAGAGCGGTGCCCCCGTACATACCGAGAAGGCGGAGGCTTGCCACACCGACGGCGAGCAAAATGATGATGGTCCACGTCATGAGTTGGCTGCCTTTGGCTCTGGCACCTTCAGGGCAACGACCGCTCCGGTGAGGCTGAGAATGATGGGGGTGCCTGCCGGCGCAATCGGAAGCAGTGCGGCACAGAGCCCTCCGCCGACGAGGGCAGCGATGAGACCGGGCTTTTGTCGCAACAGGTTGGCGATGATTGCAAGAAGCAGCGCTGGGAAGACTGCGTCGAGACCTAACCGGTTTGCATCACCGATGATGTTTCCAAGAAAGACGCCGGTGAAGGTGCCACACCACCAGCCGAGATGCAGTGCCCCGGTGACCCACCAGAAGGCAGTGATGACTCCTTTCGGAGTGGGCTGCTGCATTGCGACACCGACGTTCGGATCGAGGCAATTGAGAGCGGCGCAGCTCCGTTGTAGGTGGCCTACCTGGATACGGGTGCCAAGGCTTGCTGCGAGCAGGCCAAACCGTGATGCGACGACCCACCCAGCGATGAGTGCGGCGAGTACGCTCCCGCCGACGTCACGCACGGCGACATATGCGAGTTCTGACGTTGCTGATAAGACGATGCCAGCTGCAGCGATGGTCTTCACGGCTGACCCAACATGCTCATAGACGAGGACGTTGACGGTGACGCCGATCGCAAAAAACGTGAGACCGATACCGATAAGGGTTCCCCATTCGGGGCGAGCACTCGTGGAGGTCTCGGACATCCTGCGAGTTTTGCATAAGGGTCGGCGTGCTCATGCGCCGGAGTTCGTTCAGGTGAATTGCAGAGAGCACGGAAGGTTCGACTTCATCGACGAGGTGCGCAGTCGGTAAAACGGTCGTATGGATGACGTAGTGCTATACGAGGTTTCCGACGGAATCGCAAAGATCACGTTGAATCGACCCGATCAGATGAATGCCTGGACTGGAGAGCTCAGCGATGAGCTGCAGGCCCGCCTNGGCGAGGCTGACCGCGATGACGAGGTTGTTGTTGTCGTCATCACCGGAGCAGGGAAAGCCTTCTGCGCCGGTGCTGACCTTGGTGATGGCGAAAGCGGTTTTCTTCCGGTCTCAGCTGATGACGATGGCCGCCCCCGTCTCTGGCCGTATCAAGTTCGCAAGCCAATCATTGCGGCAGTCAATGGTCATGCAGTGGGTGTGGGCATCACATTTTCGATGCTCTGCGATGTCAGGTTGGTTGCAGAGAACGCCAAGATTCAATATGCCATGGTTCGGCGGGGCGTGGTACCCGAGCTCGCATCACATGTCATTTTGCCGCGGGTGATCGGATTCTCAAAGGCAGCCGAGTTGATGCTGACAGGCCGGATGCTGTCGGGAACGGAGGCAGCGGAACTCGGGCTCGCCTCTCGGGCGGTACCCGCAGACCAGGTGTTGACCGAAGCGATGTCACTTGCGGCAGACATGGTCCGCGACGCCTCGCCGGTTGCACTTGCCGTATCGAAGCAATTGCTATGGCAAGGGGTGACAGCCGGTGTCGACGAGATGTTGAGCCGAGAGGGCCGCGTGATTAACTCAATCGCTCGCATGCCCGACGCGGTCGAAGGAGTCACAGCGTTTTTTGAACGCCGAGATGCGGTGTGGTCGGGGAGTGTCAACGAGTCGGCTGACGACCTCCTGGAGTGTTAACGCTGAGAATTCCGCTGTTAGACGAGCACCCAGGTGACACCGCCTATGTCGTAACGTTCTCCCACTCGTCGGCGGTCGGTGGCAACGAGATCAATTTGGTCGATTCCTTCGCCTCGAGGCCCGGCGTCCGCGAAGGTGACCGAGGTTGACACTCCAAGTTCCTCCCAACGTGCACGCATCGCTTCGGGTTCATGCGCGCCAACCGTGACACCAGCGATCGACGAGACAACGGAGTTGTGACGGTGAGCGGTCCACGTGTCGCCGGCCCAACGCCACGACCCCTCAGGGATTGCTTCGTCGAGCGAAACGATTGCCCCGCCGACATCTTTCGGGTGGAGGTGCCGCCCACGAATGTCATGGTGATCGGCAGCCCAGATGATTCGCACGTTGCGATCTGCGAGGTCAGCAAGACGGTCGTCAAGGTCATCAACCTCGTGAAGCACCATGTAGCCGCTGTCACCCCCTCGTCGCTCAAGCATTCGGCCCCCTGCGGTGCCCTCGGTTACTGGCGTGATGATCTCAATAAATTGATCGCCGACCACCATGAGAGCGTTTGTCAGTCCAAACTCTGAGACGTCGAGGTCTCTGACACAGATCGACAGTTGAAAGGTTTCGCAGAGTGCTGTTGCAACCGGTTCAAGGTCATGGGCGACAAGGGCAACTTGACGAAGTCTGATCATGGAGTGATCCTTGCAACCTTGCGTCGCCGGTAGCGAGTCGGGTTTGCGCTCGTTCACAACAGTGTCCAACAGGCAGGATGCAAAGACACGAGGTGAGGAGGCTCCGCAATGACTCGAGTGATGACCGAAGGACTTGAATTTCCAGAAGGGCCAGTTGCGCTCGACGACGGCAGTGTGCTCGTCGTCGAAATTAAGCGGCAAACAATTACGCGCTGTTGGCCGGACGGTTCAACAGAGGTGGTTGCAGAAACCGGCGGCGGACCCAACGGAATGGCGATTGGTCCCGATGGAGCGTTGTATGTGTGCAACAACGGAGGATTCGCGTGGCGTGAAATCGATGGAATGACGGCACCGGGCCATCAAGGAGATGAATACGTCGGCGGGTCAATTCAACGCGTCGTGATCGAAACTGGNGAGGTCACCACCCTGTACACAGAGTGCGACGGTCACCAACTGCGTGGCCCAAATGACATCGTCTTCGACACCAACGGCGGGTTCTGGTTTACCGATCTTGGCAAGAGTCGTTCTCGAGATTCCGATAACGGCGGCCTCTATTACGCCCTTGCTGATGGATCCTCCATTGTGTGCGCGGCCTACGGATTGACGAAACCCAACGGGGTCGGCCTGTCGCCCGATGGTTCAACCGTGTACGTGGCAGAAACATCGGTCGGACGTGTCTGGAAATGGAGCATTTCGAGTCCGGGTGTTGTCGAGCGAGGAACGACGCCGCTCGCCCACGGCACCCTGCTGTACGGATTTAATGGCTACCAGCTTCTTGATTCGCTCGCAGTAGATGGTGACGGCAACGTGTGCGTCGCCACATTGGTCACCGGCGCCATCAGCGTGATTAGCCCTGAAGGTGAGCTTCTCGATCAGGTGCACGTTCCGAAATGGGATGCGTATGTCACCAATATCTGTTTTGGCGGACCCGACTTAACGACGGCATATGTGACGTCCTCGGGTTGGGGTTTGCTGTACGAGATGCCGTGGGAACGCCCCGGACTTCGTCTCAACTATCAGTAACGGGTTTCGGTTTCGACATCATTAGGGCACCCACTGACCCGACACTGGCCACGCCTGCGCCGACGATGAATGTTCGGACGAAGTCGCGAGGGTCACGGCCTTCGCCGAGAACGGTGAACATCGACTGAATGCCGGTGAGCATGCCAATGTTCATCAAGGTGGA